>CAMYBO010000139.1 GCA_947254045.1 uncultured Granulicatella sp.
ACACCTGTGTTAGGTCGTCGGCAGCGTCAGATGTGTATAAGAGACAGACCTAATCCAATGTATTGGAAGTGTTGCATTAAGAATCCGAATCCAACCCAAACTGTATCCCAGTCGAAGTTACCATGCCATCCACCGAATGCTGCTAATCCGAATGCTCCAGCGGCAACTGCACCACCTAAAACTTGGATTAAACCAGATAAGAATGACATAATTGAAGCAGCACGTAAACCACCTTTGTGGTTAGCATATACTGCAAATGTTGCGTTGTCGAAGAATACAGGAACGAAACCTGTGATGATTAATACTGGAGATTTGAACACAATTAATCCTAAGATTGCTACTACTTGTCCTAAAACCCCGAATAAGAAACCAACTGTTACTGCGTTTGGTGAACCAAATCCATATACAGCAGCACAGTCAACGGCTGGCATAGAACCTGGTAATAATTTGTTAGAGATACCTTGGAACGCTTCTGATAACTCAGCAACGAATAAACGAACCCCTAATTGTAAAATTTGTACATAAACTGTAAATGTTAAAGCAATTTGTAAAATGTAGAAGAAGAAGTTGTCGCCTTCTTTTAATGTAGCCATTTTGAATTTAGAAGCCATAACTACGATTTCTTGACCGTTTACACTTACTAAGTACTCTTTACCTAATACTAATAAGATAGCTCCGAAGAACACTACCATTAAGATAGAAGTTGCTACGATTGACTCTTTAAAGATTGATAAGAATCCTGGTAATTCTAAATCTTCAATTTTCTTGTCATTTTTACCAGAGAATTTGTGTGCAAATTTATCTACTAACCAAACCCCGAACATTTGTTGGTGACCAATTGCGAATCCGCCACCTTCTGTTAGTTCTTGAGTTGCTTCTACTGTTAAGTTTGAAGCTACTGCCCAATATACACCTAATACGATACCTAATAAAACAACAAATTGTAATTGTTGTACGTTGTCACCTAATGCTAAAGCCATTAACCAAGTAGCTGTAGCTGATTGTTGAACCATGATGTGACCAGTGATGAAAACAGTACGTACTTTAGTTAATTTACGGAAAATTACAAGTGCTAAGTTAGTTAAGAATGCTACTAAAAGTACTTGTACTGTTAAACCTGTTGCATGACCAGCTTGTTTTAAAGCTGCTTCTGCTGCTGCTTGACCAAAATATGGGTCGATAACTGCTGCTTGTAAACCGAAACGGTCCCCTAAAGCTGCTAATACTGGACGGAAGTTTGAAACTAATCCACCAGCTGCTACGTTTAAGATCATATAACCAACAACTGCTTTAATGAAACCAGCTAATGCGTCATACCATTTACGACCTAATAATAAGTAACCTACTAAAACGATTAAACCTACAAAGTATTGAGGTTTAGTAAAAATGTTTGAATAGAAAAATTGCCAAAATCCAAATAAGAATTGCATATTATTCACCTAATCCTTGTAAAATATTTTGTAAATCTTCTTTTGAACGAGCATTAACAAAAGCATTGATGATATTTTCATCTTCTACTAAAGTAACTAGTTCTGATAAATTACCTAAATGTTTTTTATTTTTTTTTGATGCTAATACAAAGAATAAGTGTGGTTTGTATTCAGCACCAGGACCGAAGTCAACAGCTTCTTCAACATTCATGAAGGCAACCGCTGTTTCATTAACTCCTTTTCCTTCTTGTGCATGAGGAATGCAAATTTCTGGTGCGATGACAATGTATGGACCAAATTCATGAACATTATTAATAATGTAACCAGGATAGTCTGCTGTAATAATGTTTTGATCTAACAATGGTTGGCACGCTGTACGAATCGCATCTTCCCAAGAAGAAAAACCTTTTTGGAAACTAAAACGATTGTTTTCAATAATTTCTTTTAACACTGATAAAACTCCTTTAATACGACATTGGTTAAGAAATCGTATACATTCATATTTTAAGATTTGACCGTTACCGTAGTAACGGTCAATCGAAATGGTAATATTATAAGAATGATGGGAATGGTACGTCGTTTTCTATTGAGAATACGTCGTCAAATCCACGGTAGAAGTTAAATTCTAATTTATCTTTATCTGTTGGGTAAGTGTATTTACCACCTACTTGCCAAATGAATGGTTTGAATTTATATTCTAAGCGATCTTTTTTGAATTTCCAGATTTCTGTAATTTCTTTAGGATCTGCTTGGAAGTTAGCCCAGATATCATAGTGAACTGGAATAACAACTTTGGCGTTTAATGATTCAGCCATACGTAACATATCAACTGAAGTCACTTTATCTGTGATACCACGAGGGTTTTCTCCGTATGCACCTAAGCACACATCGATTTCGTGTTCGTTACCATGTTTAGCAAACATGTTTGAGTAGTGAGAGTCACCAGCGTGGTATAAGTTACCACCACTTGTTTTGAATAAGTAGTTAACTGCGATTTCGTCCATATCTTGAGGCATTTTACCTTTTAATACTTCGCCATCTTTAGCAGTTACTAAAGCTGTACGGTCAAATGCTTCTAAAGCAACGATTTCGATATCTTTGATTTTAACTGAGTCCCCTGGATGTACAACAATTGTACGTTCAGCTGGAACTCCCCAACCTAACCAAGTGTTTACAACTTCTTGTGGTCCAACGAATTTAGCTTCTGGACAGTTGTTAGCAACTGCTGCTGCTGTATTGATATCTAAGTGGTCTGAGTGAATGTGAGTTACTACTAAAGCATCTACATTTTTCACTTCAAATGGATCAATAACAAATGGTTGTGTACGTAAGTTTGGTTGTAAATTTTGGCAACCGCTCATACGTTGCATTTGGTGTCCAATTTTCATTTTTCCGTTTCCGTGGCTACGTTTACCAGTTCCACACCATAAGTCACATAAAATGTTAGTGTTTTTTTCTGATTTTAACCAGATACCTGTACATCCTAACCACCACATTGCGAATGTTCCTGGTTTAACTTCCTCACGTTCAATTTCTTCGTTTAACCATGTACCCCATTCTGGGAATGTTGATAGAATCCATGATTCTTTTGTTACGTCTTTAATGTTTGCCATTATTCTTTCTTTCCTTCCTTGAGATTAGCCCCAAATTCTTCTAATTTCTTCTTTAAATTCACGAGCTGATTGTGCAGGATTTTCTGTAGCGTAAATTCCACGTCCAGCAATGAATGTATAAATATCGATACCTTCGAACACTTTCAATGTATCTTTTGTTAATCCACCAGTTGCAGAAACTTTGAATCCCATCTCGATTAAACGTTTGATTTTATTCAAGTCACTTTCTGTCCAAGTTGCTCCAGCAAATAGAGCGTCACGACTTTGGTGATAGATTACTTGGTCGATACCAGCTTCACGCCATTGCTCTGCTTGTTCAAATGTCCAGTCACCATATAATTCTACTTGTAAAGTGCCAATTTCTTTTTGAGCAGCTTTCATAGTAGGGATGGTAGCACAGCAAATGACAGTCATCCAGTCGGCACCAGCATCTTTACAGTTTTTAGCAACTGTTGATCCAGCATCGGCACATTTTGTATCTGCAATGACAACTTTATCAGGGAAAGTATTACGTAAGCATTTGATTGCTTTATCCCCTTCATTCAAGATTAAAATTGTACCAGCTTCGATAATGTCTACTTCATTACCAACAGCAAGCGCATCTTTCAACGCATCTTCAATACGTAAATGGTCTAATGCAACTTGTAAATTTGGAATTGCCATTTTGTCATTCTCCTTTTCTCTCTCAGGGCTTTTGCCACACACAAATTTGAAACAATCATAACCATTAAGACGTCTCTTAAATTATGATTATTTCATAACTACTAGTACTGTCTCTTATACACATCTGACGCTGCCGACGACCTAACACAGGTGTA
>CAMYBO010000140.1 GCA_947254045.1 uncultured Granulicatella sp.
AGATGAGCGCAATAGTCTCGTGGGCTCGGAGATGTGTATAAGAGACAGCTGCTTGTATTGCTTAACTAGTAACTCTATTTGAAAGTTTGATCATCTATCTAAGAAAAAATGCTCCAAAAATTTTAGCGCGAACTCCCTAGGGAGTTATTGATCTATTTTGTTCTATTAATCAAAAAAGTCTAACTTTTTGGGGTTACTTCATTTGACTAGGATTTTTTTAGAAAATTCGGTACAATAGAAGCAACTTTATTAAAGGAGTGAGAAAATGAAAGCAGTCGTAACAGTTGTCGGCAAAGATCGTGTCGGTATTGTTTATGAAGTATCAAAATTATTAGCAAAACAAAATATTAATATTGTAAACATCTCTCAAGAAATTATGGATGAATATTTTACAATGTTAATCTTAGTAGATGTTTCTACAAGTAAAATGCCATTTGTGGAATTAGCTCCATATATTCATGAACAAGGAAAAAATTTAGCACTAGATATTCGCATTCAAAATCATGAAATTTTTGAAGCGATGCATCGGATTGGTTAGGTGAAGGAATGGTTCAATATAGTGAAATTTTAGAAACAATTTCAATGGTCAAAGAACAAAACTTTGATGTTCGTACCATTACTATCGGAATTGATTTACATGATTGTATTCATCCGGATATCGATGTGTTAAATCAAAATATTTATAACAAGATTACTCGTATCGGAAAAGATTTAGTCAAAACTGCGCATGAATTATCGATGCAATATGGTGTGCCAATTGTAAATCAACGAATTTCCGTTACACCGATTGCGCAAATTGCAGCAGCTACTAAAGCAGATAGCTATGTATCTATTGCTCAAACATTGGATCGAGCAGCTAAAGCGATTGGCGTGTCTTTTATTGGAGGATTTTCTGCCTTAGTTCAAAAAGGGATGAGCCCTTCAGATGAAGTGTTAATTCGTTCCATTCCTGAAGCGATGAAAGTAACCGACATTGTATGTAGCTCTGTAAATATTGGTTCTACAAAAGCCGGAATTAATATGGATGCCGTAAAATTAGTTGGAGAAATTATTAAAGAAACAGCTGAAACTACTCCTGAAGGATTTGGCTGTACTAAAGTTGTGATTTTCTGTAATGCGGTAGAAGATAATCCATTTATGGCGGGAGCTTTCCATGGTAGTGGAGAAGCAGATGCCGTGATTAATGTCGGAGTTTCTGGTCCTGGGGTTGTAAAAGCTGCACTTGAAAACCATGAAGCAGAAACATTAACGGAAATTGCAGAAATCGTTAAGAAAACAGCATTTAAAATTACTCGTGTTGGGGAATTAATTGGTCAAAAAGCTAGTCAAATGTTAGGCATTCCATTTGGAATTTTAGACTTATCTCTTGCGCCAACTCCTGCAGTAGGGGATTCAGTCGCTCGTATTTTAGAAGAAATGGGATTATCCGTTACTGGAACTCATGGTACAACAGCTGCTCTAGCATTATTAAATGATGCTGTGAAAAAAGGTGGTATGATGGCTAGTTCTGCAGTTGGTGGATTAAGTGGAGCATTTATTCCAGTTTCTGAAGACGAAGGAATGATTGAAGCTGCTACAAATGGCGTTTTAACATTAGATAAATTAGAAGCAATGACTGCCGTATGTTCAGTAGGGTTAGATATGATTGCTGTTCCGGGAGATACTTCGGCAACTACGATTTCAGGAATTATTGCAGATGAAGCGGCTATTGGAATGATTAATACAAAAACAACTGCGGTACGTATTATTCCTGTTCCTGGTGGAAAAGTCGGAGATTCTGTAGAGTTTGGTGGACTATTAGGATATGCTCCAATAATTCCTGTTAAAGAAGGGAATTGTGACTTATTCGTCAACCGTGGAGGACGTATTCCAGCTCCAGTACAATCATTAAAAAATTAATCCAGTCATGGAAAAAGTGTACTAGATACAGTATAATAAAAGATACGGAAAAAAGAGGAGGAATGAAAGATGTATGAATGGACATTAGAAGATTTATACCCATCATTTGAAAGTCAAGAATTTAAACAAGATGTAGAAGCTTATAAAGCTTTAAAAGGAAAATTTGAAAGTTTAACACTAGAAGATTCGATTGAAGGAATTACACAAGTTGTAAAATTATTAGAAGAATCAACAGGTTTAACAGGTCGTTTATATAATTATATTCATTTAACATTAGCGACAGATACGACTCATGAAACAGCAACACAAGTAGAAGTACAATTAGCAGGAGTTTCAGCTGATTTACAAGCGACTTATGCAAAAGTTTCAAAATTCTTAGGAACAATTCAAACAGATATTATAACAGATCCTTTCTTAGCAGAATATCGTTATTATTTTGAAGAAGCTAAAAAAGATGCAACTCACTTATTAAGTGATGAGTTAGAAGAAGTTTTAGCAAAAATGTCTATTAGTGGCGGAAAAGCTTGGTCTCAATTATTCGACTTCATGTGGTCAAGTGCTCAAGGCGAATATAAAGGCGAAGTAGTGACTTTAAGTGAAATTCGTGGTAAAGCATATGATAGCGATGCAGAAGTTCGTAAGTCAGCGTATGAAGCAGAGTTAAAAATGTATGATGCGATTAAAGAACCAATTGCGTTCTCATTAAACCATATTAAAAAAGAAGTATTAACAACTTCACAATTACGTGGATATGAATCTCCATTAGCACATACTTTAGAAGCTTCACGTATGAGTCGTGAAACTTTAGATGCATTATTAGAAGCAATCCGTGAATATTTACCAAACTTTAGAAAATATTTACGCCATAAAGCAGCTTTATTAGGTCATGAAAATGGATTACCATTCTATGATTTATTTGCACCTGTTGGAAACAGCAGCCGTACATTTACAGTAGAAGAATCAAAAGATTACTTAATTGAAAACTTCAAAACATTCTCAGCTGATTTAGCAGAAATGACGGAAGAATTCTTCGATAAACATTATATTGATTTCTACCCACGCAAAGGAAAAGTTGGGGGAGCATTCTGTTCTAATCTACCAATGATTAAACAATCACGTGTGTTAACAAACTTCACAGGATCATTAAGTGACGTTGTAACATTAGCACACGAATTAGGACATGCATATCACGGTTTACACATTGAAAATCATCGTCCATTAAACCAAGATTATTCAATGCCAGTTGCAGAAACAGCTTCAACATTTAATGAGAACATCATTATGAATACAGCGATTAAAGAAGCAAGTGATGAAGAAAAAATCGCATTAATTGAATCTCAATTACAAGATACAACTCAAATTATCGTAGATATTTATTCTCGTTACTTATTCGAATCAGCTGTTTTTGAAAATCGTGAACAATCATTTATGTTCTCTAAAGATTTAGAAGAAATGATGTTATCTGCACAAAAAGAAGCATACGGTGATGGATTAGATCAATCTTACTTACATCCATATATGTGGGCATGTAAACCTCATTACTATAGCACTGGATTAAGTTTCTATAACTTCCCATATGCATTTGGTGGATTATTCTCTAAAGGATTATATGCAATCTATCAAGAACAACCAGAAGGATTTGTTGAAAAATATCAAGAATTACTTCGTGCAACAACTGTATCAAGTGTAGAAGATACTGCTAAAGTTTTAGGAGTAGATGTAAGTACTCCAGAATTTTGGAAGAAAGCATTAGCAGAAGTAGCAGAATCTATTGAAGCATTTATTGCTTTAACTCCATTAGAAAAATAAGAATAGTATCAGAAGAGACGAGTTTAATCGTCTCTTTTTTTATGTTTAAAATAGATGTGTTAAAGGGGTTCTATAATTTATAGGGTTACAGCAGTTTTACTCATTTTAGAAATAGAATTCTATTAATGTCTAAACTAT
>CAMYBO010000141.1 GCA_947254045.1 uncultured Granulicatella sp.
TTAAGCGTTAGTCTGTTGTCGCAGACCTAACGCTTTTTGACTTTTATAAGGTTGGCGCGATTGAAGTATTTATAGTTCATTCTAAGTATTTTATGACCACAAGCGATAATAGCTTTCGTTTTACTTCCTCTGCTGGAAATTCGCTGATAAAAAAGAGAAAAGGTTTCTTCTTTAGCACGTTGAACACTTAACACCGACATGACTAAGACTTGTTTAAGATAGTTATTGCCTTGCGTCGTGTGTAAAGATCTTTTAACACCAGCACTTTCGTTAGAACTCGGGCACATTCCAGCTCATGAAGCTAACTTCTTATCTGTTTTAAAAGCATCAATAGTTGGACCAATTTCAGCTAATATAGTGGCACAACCATTATCACTAATACCAGGAATTGTTAGAAGAAGTTGACATTCTTTCATTAGAAAACAATCCACTGTAGATAGTTTACCTTCCATAGCCTCAATTCATTGTCTAGTAGAGGCTTTTATTCTACCATGTATGCAACTTTCGACATTGTCTTCATTCATAACTTCACCATTAATAAATAAAGTTAACAATGGATTTCTGATGTACATCCATTCCACAACAAACTGGGTGCATTACATCCATAATAAAACCTCCTATTCTAATTGTTTAAGAACAATGGAACAGAAGGTAAAATGTAATTTTATTTTCATGCTCTAGGCATCATCGAGTTTTCTCATGACCCCTGTTCATCCATTTTTCCTGTACTATGAAAAGGCATTTTTACTTATATGACATAAATACGTCTTTCATGGCTAAAATGAGTAAAACTGCTGTAACCATAGGCATTTCTTTTTAGTACTTTTATCTTGTTGTTAATCCCTTCAATAGGTCCATTTGAAAGTGTTGGATACTCACATGTATTTTGAATATACGGTAGAAGTTTCTTAAATGGATGAAGCCCTTTTTGTATACACTAAAATAGGGTTGGTGGATTTTCTCCATCAACCCTATAAATTATAGAACCGTTTTTAAATGATTTTAAGCTTCTTTTTTTATATTAATTTCCTTGTTTTGGGACTACTTCTAGGTAGTCTAGTAATGTCCAAACAAATTCTCTTCCTTTGATTCGGTTAATGGCTCCTGATGCACATGAAACTTCGTCATATTTCTCAACAGCATCACGACGAATGCCTGGTCCTGAAATAACAATCGGAACAGGTTCTCCGCTATGTTCACCTTTTTCGCAAGGTGTTGAATGGTCAGCACATAATGCAATAATCGTATTTTCAGGTCTATTTTCCATTAAGATTCCTACTAGTTCATCATACAACTCAATCCCTTTAGCTTTTTCAAATGGTTTGTTATCATGACCTTTTACATCCGTCACTTTTAAATGAACATAAACTAAATCATGATTTTCAATCATTTCTAAAGCTTTTTTGGCTTTTTGTTGAACATTTGTATCCATGTTCCCAGTAAATGACTCTTCTGTATAAACATCATATCCTGAAAGACGTCCTACACCTAGTACCGTATCCTCTCCTGCTACGACTGCTGCTGTATAACCAAATTGTTCTCCTAAACGATCAATAACTGAAAATTGTCCTGCTCCACGTGTAATCACAAAGTTTGCAGGTAATAAACCTTCTGCTCTTCTTTGTACATTGACATCATGTTCATCCATTAATGGATAAATTTTTTCTAAAAATTCATTTAAAATTCGTGCTGTTTTCTTTGCTTCTTCTGTATTATCTTTTGGTAATACTTCTTTAAATGGATGTCCATCATTTGGAGCTTTTGGATCTGAGTCAGTTACTTTCGCACTTAATCCAGGTCCTCTCATAACTAATACCGCACGATGTTCAGTTGCTTCTTTAAATAAGAAAGTTACATCTTCAATTTGTAATCCATTAATTAAAGCTGCTAATTCCTCTGTACGTTCACGAATACGTCCAGCACGTCTATCAACGACAATGCGATTATCTCCTCTTGTTGCAAAATTACAACGGAATGCTACATCTCCAGGTTGTAAATATAACCCTACACCTGCTGCTTCCATAGGTCCTCTTCCCGGATAATTTTCTGAAGGATTTCCAAATAGAATTAAGTGACCCATGTCAGTCCCAACTGTAATACCTGGTGAGATTAAATCCATAATCCCTGTCATACCTTCTTTAGCTAATTGATCTAAATGAGGAGTATTTGCATATTCTAATGGAGTTAATCCTCCTAATTCTGCATTTGGACGGTCTCCCACTCCATCTGCTATTGCTACAATAATTTTCTTTTTCATACTCTCAACTCCTTTAAATTAGTATAAAAATTGAATCCACGCAAAGTACATACCTGATAAAATGATTGAATGTACTAGACATGCTAATAATCCGAATTTTACTTCGTCTAAAACACTGAAGTAACCTGTACCAAAGTATAATGTATTTACTTTAGAATGTGGTGGTAATGTAATCGTAGTTGCAATTCCTAAAGAACATGTTAAAGCTAATGCAATTGGATTCATGCCTACAGTTGTTGCAATTGAAATAATTGCTGGGATTAAAATAGTAGTACGAACTGTTTTACTTGTAAAGATTAAATGACTGAATACAGTAATGAAAATTAAAATGACTGCAACCGCTGCATGACTTAATTTATCTAAACCAATAGCGTTTACTAAATTTGTAATCATCCATTCTGCCCCACCAGTATTATCAAATGCATTCCCTACTGCATAAGCACCTGCTGAGAAAATCATTAAATCCCATTTAATTTTAGCTTTTTTCCAAGTTAATACACCAATACCTGGAAGTAAGCATAATAACATACTTAATACGGCTGTTTGTTCAGTTGAGATAGCAAATCCTAAATATTTCTTTTGAATATCTCCAGTTGCCCATAAAATTAATGTAATTAAGAAAATAATTCCAACACGTTTTTCTTCTGATGAAGTAGGTCCTAAATCAACTAATTGTTGTTTTAATGTTTGTTTTACATTTTCCATTGCTGCGTCACTAGCATCTTTGCCTACTTTGAATAATTTAACTCCGATAAAGAAAATGATAACAGCTGTTAATAATGCTTGTGGCATTGATACAAGTAACCAATCCATATATCCGATTGATCCACCTGCTTGTTTATTAATAAAACCTACAGCAATTACTTGAGCTGAAGTTGCTGTCATAACCATAGATGTTGCAAAAGCATTGTTTTGAATATTTTGTAACATCATTATTTTACCAAAACTAGATTCACCTGGTAATTCATTATAAATTTGTAATAATACAATTGAAATTGGTAAAATTAAGGAAGCACGAGCTGTTGTAGATGGGACGAAGAATGCTAGTATAAAGTTAACAGCTAATAATACTGCTAATGTTTCAACTTTAGTACGTCCAAATTTTACAACCATTGATAAAGCAATACGTTTTCCTAAATTTGTTTCACTAATCGCAGAAGTTAATACGAACGCTGCTACCATTAACCAAATAATATCGTATCCTAAAGTTCCAAATGCTTCTTTTTGTTTTTCAACTACTCCGATTAAAGGAAGAAGCAAAACTGCAATAATAGATGTTTGATAAATTGGAATTGGTTTAGCAATCCATAATATTAATGCAGATACAAAGATTGCTAAGCTACGTTGAGCTGGTACAGATAATCCATCTAGTGGTGGCATAAATACAATCGTTAGAAAGACTGCTACTGCTAGAAGTATTCCCCATAAAGCTGATTTTTTATTTGAAGTTTTACTCATGGTTAAAGTCACCTTCCATAAATTTATTTCGTCTCTGACGTTATCTATAGTGTAATCGCAATCATAAATAGAGTCCAATAACCTTTTTAACCTCTTGCATAACAAAAAATTATACATATA
>CAMYBO010000142.1 GCA_947254045.1 uncultured Granulicatella sp.
GCACTGGATTATGCCCGCTAAATTATTAAAAATTGACCAAAATTATCTATATATTCAAGTTCCTTCTCAAACATATGCAAATTTTTGGGAAGATAATTTATTAACAGATGTTATGGAACGTGGTTATGATTATTTTAGAAAATCATTTGAGCCAAAGTTTATTATTTCTGAAGAACAAGACTATACTTCTAAACAAACATTCACGGAATCTACACCACAAGTTCTTTCCAATAATGAGGCGAAAGAAGCTACTAATAATATTTATTTAGAAGATGATTCGCTCTTAAACCCTAAATATACATTTGATTCATTTATCATTGGTAAAGGAAACCAAATGGCACATGCTGCTGCTCTAGTTGTTTGCGAAAGACCTGGACAATTATATAATCCACTCTTTTTCTATGGTGGTGTTGGTCTAGGAAAAACTCACTTAATGCAAGCAATTGGAAATCAATACAAATTATTAAATCCAAATGCACGTGTCAAATATGTAACGAGTGAAGCTTTTACAAATGAAATGATTACTTCATTAAGAACAAATACTCAACAAGAGTTTAGAGATTATTATCGTAATGTAGATTTATTATTAGTAGATGATATTCAATTTTTTGCTGAAAAAGAAGCAACTCAAGAAGAGTTTTTCCATACATTTAATGCACTCTTTAATAATCAAAAACAAATTGTATTAACAAGTGATCGACAACCTACAGAAATTAAAGCTTTACAAGAACGTTTAGTTTCACGATTTGTTTCTGGTCTTCCAGTTGATATTACTCCACCAGATCTTGAAACAAGAATTGCGATTCTATCTAAAAAAGCGGAAGCTGTTGGGATTGATATTACTACCGATACACTAAGCTATATTGCTGGTCAAATTCAATCCAATGTCCGTGAATTAGAAGGTGCTCTTGTTAGAGTTCAAGCTTACTCTGCTACTCATGGAGAAGATATTACAACGAATTTAGCAGCTGAAGCTCTACAAAACTTTATCCCAGGTAGTAAAGAAAAAATTGTATCCGTTCATGATATTCAAGAAGCGGTGGCACGTTATTACCATATCTCCCTAGAAGATTTAAAAGGTAAAAAAAGAACAAAATCAATTGTAGAACCTCGTCAAATTGCGATGTATTTAGCACGTGAATTAACGAATAGCTCTCTTCCTAAATTAGGAACAGAATTTGGAAAAGACCACTCTACTGTATTACATGCCTATGATAAAATTAATGAAGAATATAAACTTCAAGGCGATGTTACAAAAGCCGTTAATGATTTGAAGAAAAAACTTGGATTTTAAGATGTGGATAACTACTTTATTTATTCAACGGTTATACACAGAAGTTATCCACAAACAAAACTACTGAATATAAAAGTCATTCAATAGTTTTCCACAAAATTAACAGGCACTACTACTATTACTATATTTATTATAAATAAAATTAAATTTAAAACAGACACACATACATTTAGGAGGCATAAAATGAAATTTTCAATTAACCGTCAAGCATTTTTAAAAAATTTAGCAGACGTTCAACGTGCTATTCCTTCAAAAACAACGATTCCAATTTTAACAGGAATTAAATTAGTTGTTTCTCAAGAAGGAATTACTTTAACAGGTAGTGATTCTGAAGTTTCTATTGAAATTTTTCTTCCAGTAGAACATGATGAATTACAATTATCCATTCATGAGACAGGTTCAATTGTATTACCTGCTCGTTTCTTTGGTGAAATTGTTAAAAAATTACCTCAAAATACATTTACTTTAGAAACAAATGATCAATTACAAGCAACGATTACAGCAGGAAGTGCTGCTTTTACATTAAATGGATTATCTGCTCATGATTATCCACAACTTCCAGAAGTTGAAAAAGATCATGTATTAACATTACCTGTTCCATTATTTAGACAAGTGATTTTACAAACGTCTATTGCTGTTTCTACTGCTGAATCTCGCCCTATTTTAACGGGAATTCATATGGTTATTGCCAATAATCAATTAAAAGCTGTAGCAACAGATTCTCACCGCTTGAGCCAAAGAATTATCCCTTTAGAAATGCCTGAAACAAGTAATGCATTAACATTTGAAATTACTTTACCAGGTAAAACATTAATTGAATTATCACGTATTATTGATGGTTTAGAAACGATTGATTTTGCAATTACTGAAAATCAAGTTCTTTTCCAAACAGAAACTCTTTCTTTCTACTCTCGTTTATTAGAAGGACGTTATCCAGACACAGATCGATTAATTAATGATCAATTTAATACAGCGATTACGGTTGTTGCGAGTGATTTAGTAGCAGCTGTAGATCGTGCTTCATTAATGTCACATACAGATAAAAATAATATTGCGACATTATCAATTAATGAAAATCGTATTTTATTAACAGGTAATTCGCCAGAAATCGGAAAAGTTGAAGAAGAAATTATGGTAGAAAATTATGAAGGTGCTTCATTAGATGTTTCATTCAATCCTGATTATTTAAAAGATGCGCTTCGTTTATTTGGTTCTTCAGAAGCAACGATTCAATTTTTAGAAGCGAATCGTCCATTTACATTGACGTTAAAAGATAATCATTCCGATATTCCATATAGTTTTATTCAATTAGTAACACCAGTTCGTACATTTAATGGTTAAATGATAAAAAATAGTCCATGATGACAAAAATCTGAAGTGACCCCAAAAAGTTAGACTTTTTTTGAGACGACTTAAGTCGTCTCTTTTTGATTATGTGACTTTCAGTCCGTCATGCTCCGAAGGTGCGTGACAAATAAACCACCCGCTATGCGGGTACGCATCGAAGGTTATATCAAAAAAACTCCAATCTCGATACAATAAAGGTGTTCAAGCCTATCATATAGCGATTGGAGAAAAAATATGGCTGAAAAAGCTAATAGTTTATCACACAAAAAATGGATGTGTAAATACCATATTGTTTTTACACCTAAGTATAGACAGAAAGTTATTTATAATCAATATAGGAAAAGATTGGGAGAAATATTTCGTCGATTGTGTAGTTGGTTCTATAATTTATAGGGTTGATGTAGAAAATCCATCAACCCTATTTTAAGGTATACAAAAAGGGCTTCATCCCTTATATTAAAAGCGTCCAAACTATTTAAGAGGAGATGAAAACCCTATGACAAATATCCCTGAAATTGTACTACAAATCAAAGATAAAGCGGAGTAAGTGTATTTTAAAAAGAAAAAAAGCCTGTTTTTCTACGCTACTTATACGTATTGTCCTGATGCTTGTCCTAACTGTGGCTGTGTAAATCACGATTATTCTATTGTAAAAAATGATACTCGTGCTTCTAGAATTACTCTTAATCAAATTTCTGGATTACCTGCCTTTCTTAAATGAAGAAAACAACGCTTTTTCTGCCGTGAATACGCCCATAGTTTTACCGCTGATACAACTAGTATGGTTGACCGTAATGGTTTTATTTCTAAAGATGAATTGAAATCGGTAGCTTCAGCTGAAGCTAGTATGAGTTTTGCCTATTGTGACGCTATTACTCATCAACTAGTTGATGTTGTTCAAGATAGAAAAATGGAGAATTTAGTTCGTTACTTCAACTTATTCGATTGGTGAACACATTCTCAAGGAATTGTAGATGATTGATTACAAGAAGTTCCTACATTAAAACCGGAATATGAAACAGTACATCCATTAAGAGAAGCATTCCAAGAGCGTGATTTCAATGAATTTAAAGAAGGATTATTAACAGTAGATAGTAAACAAGTTTTGGATGGTTTAAATCGTGTTCTACAAACAGTTAAGAAACTTCTACCGTATATTCAAAATACATGTGAGTATCCAACCCTTTCAAA
>CAMYBO010000143.1 GCA_947254045.1 uncultured Granulicatella sp.
TATCTATATAGTGAAGATGAAATTACTAATGAAATGTCACTAGTAATTAACTTAAAAAATATTAGGAGAGATAAAAATGGTAGAGAGAATTAAAGATGCAAAACCTATGATGGATTTAATGGCGAAGAAAGTTTTTAGTAATCCTGAAATAACGGCTCAGTTTATTCGAAACATTTTAGATTTACCAGTCCATCATGTAAAAATACTTAACGGAACACAAATACACGATCATCAATTCGAAGATATAAAAGCTTATGTCACTAGTATTGATGTATTAGCAGAATTAAATGACGGCTCCCAAGTCATTATCAAAATTCAAGTAGCCTCACAATTTGACTTTATCAAACCTTTCGAATTGTAAAAAGAATCGATTGGATAAAGGAGAAACGAAAAATGTACGATGAAAGAATAAGATACATGTAAGCTTATTTCGGTCATTTAGCCTATTTAAAACATCAAGAAGAAAAAGTTTTAAAACGCGGACTAGAACGTAGCATCGCAGAAGGAATCCAACAAGGCATCGAACAAGGATTGAACAAGGAAAGATATCTGCCATTATAGATTTAGTAAAAAATGGTGTCATTTCAAAAGCAATTGGCTTGCAACAATTGAATATTTCAGAAGAGTTATTTGAATCCTATTTATAACAAAAAAACTAAAAGAGCCCCCGTACAATTGCGGGCGGCTCTTTTTCTCTATAAATTTTACTTAAAAATCATAAAATAAATAAATTGGAATCCTAAAATTAAATGACCAAGCACTAAAATTAGAAATTCAATCGAACAAAATTGATACACAAATTGTCGAATGTAAAACTCTGGATTTCTTTTTTTTACTAATAATAACAGTATTCCTGCTAAACTGCTTAACACGATTATCCAAGGCATTAAGGATCTACCTAAAAGTAACTGACTAAAGATTTCATAACTAACGAATAAAAGAGGAAGCATTACTTCTCTAATTGTTACGAAAAATGATTCTGAAAAATAAATTCTTGTACCAAAATAAAATTGTAAAATAAAATAAGTTGCAATCATAATTGTGATTAATAATAGAGATAATACTAACATTGTCTTCGTCTCCTTTTCCTCTCACATTGTACACTATTATCGCTTTAACGTATAGGGTGTTTACTTCCTTTACAATAAAAATAGAGACTAGATTTCCTCTAATCTCTATTTTATCAATCATCTTTTAACTTTAAAAAGAATTCTTTAAAAATTATTTACGACGAGCAAAAGTAATTACATAATCAAAATTTCCAAAACCACGATTTAAAATATCGTTTTGTAAATTCGTTTCACCTACATATTGGAAGTAACGTGAAAGTGATGCTTTTTCTCTCGACGTTTGTTGATCAATAGCTTGTTGAATTTCTTCTGCTGTTGCAGTTTCTGGAACTGTGATGACATAATTTTGTCCTGGATTTCCAAGTGAAGCTGCAATTTCTAATTCTGCTAATTGATAGTAAAGCGTAATTGTACGTATTTTTACTTTTGGTTCTTCTACTGATCTTCTTGTACGAGAAGTTCTAGGTTGAATCATTGGTGCCATTCTTAATGAAGAAGGTTTTGTAAAGTTAACAATATAATCATAACGAATTGTATCTTCTTGAGGTTTATCTACAAAATAATCTTCTGAGAAAGTATATCCTTTTTTGGTAAGTTCTGCTTTTTTCTCATCAATCTTAGATTTTACAATAGCTTGAACTTGTTCGTGTGTAGCTCCTTTTGGAACTGTAACAACAGATTCTCCAGGGTCTCCTAAAAATCCTGCAATATCTTTCATCTCAGTATAGTTGTAGTAAATAGCAACTTTATCCATTGGTTCATCTACATTTCTTGCACGACGTGTTACACGTGGTTGATAAACTGGTGCATTTCTAAAACCTGTATTTTCTGGTGTACTATTTCCATGCCCTATAGCATTGTTGTCTCCGATATTTGTTTCTTTTTTCTCAACAGGTTTATTTCGTAATTTAGTGTTAACTGCTGTAATTAAATGAGCATAAGCTTTTTCTACTTCAGACACTTCACTAGAATTTTGAGCATTTTTAGCTTGTGCTAATGCATCTTGTACTATCTGAACACTTTCTTCCATCTTATTCGCATATGCTCCTTGCGAAATTTTCGCTTCAATTTCTTGAATATACTGTTTTAATTTTTCTTTACTTTTTTCAGTTGTTCTGATTCTTTGTTAACCGTTAATGAAGTTCCTTCTGTACGAACACTCACATTACTTGTTTCTGAACGTACCTCTTCAATAGTGTTATTAATTTTCTCACTTGTTACAGAACTTACTTCTTTTATAATCTCAGTAGTAGTTACAATACCTACTTCTTCTTTTACAGCTACTTCACTAGCTGCAACTGCACCATTTCCCATAAATAGCAAATAGCTTGCGATTGCCACAGAAGCAGCTCCAAAGCTAAATTTACGAATTGAAATTTTTTTGAATTTTATTATAATTATTATTTAAATTTCTTTTATTCATGTTGTCTCCTTTTCTTAAAAATATGCTTTTATATGATAACACATTTCAAGGGTAAGAACAAATAGCCTGCTCACATTTTTTCACATATTGATTATAAATAGCATTCCGTCTATACTTAGGTGTAAAAACAATGTGATATTTACACATCCATTTTGTGTGTGTTAAACTATTAACTTTTTCAGCCATATTTTTTCTCCTTTCGCTATATGATAGGCTTGAACACCTTTATTGTATCGCGATTGGAGTTTTTTGGTATAACCTTCGATGCGCACCCGCATAGCGGGTGGTTTATTTGTCACGCACCTTCGGAGCGTGACGGACTGAAAGTCACATAATAAAAAACCTACACATAAAGTGTAGGCTTGATTGTTAAAATTATGCTTCTTGAGAAACAACTTCTTTTCCATCGTATTGTCCACATGATGGGCAAACATGGTGGCTTTTTCTTAATGAACCACAGTTAGGGCATGCGTTTAACCCTGGTACTTCTAATTTGAAGTGAGTACGACGTTTAGCTTTTCTAGCTTTTGATGTTTTACGTTTTGGTACTGCCATTTTGTACACCTCCTAATCAATCTTCTTTACATAAAATGCTTTTTACTTTTCAGTCTCATCGGAATCGAAGAAAGACTGTAGAGCCGCTAACCTTGGATCAATTTGTTGTTCTTTTGCAACTGTACGTCTTAAAGACAACTCATCTTGAGAAATTACTTCCCAATCTTGACCACTTGGCATTCGGTCTTCACTCAATTCCTCTGGCGATAAGACTTGTAAAGGAATTGAAAGTA
Source organism: uncultured Granulicatella sp. (assembly GCA_947254045.1). Lineage (GTDB taxonomy): Bacteria > Bacillota > Bacilli > Lactobacillales > Aerococcaceae > Granulicatella. The sequence continues at coordinate 3,282 of CAMYBO010000143.1, forward strand.
AAATATGATCTTCCACAGCAGGTTGTAAATCTATCCAATCAGTTTCTAACGGAATGACAATTTCTGTTAATTCCTGTTCTTCAAATGAAGTTCCTTTTGGAATATATCGTTCAACAATTTCTATTGACAATGGCACAACCACTGGCTCTAGAGACCTGGATGAAGGAAGTGTGATATCGACAGCACAAGTAAATTGCGCAATGACTGTTTCATTTTGATATACAAGAAAACCTTTCGCTACTGCAGGAGAAACCGCCAAAATCGTATCGTCACGACTTTTTAAGTTATCTTCTACTTGCATTTCCTCTTCAAAATAAACAGGCATTCCTTGAGAATTTTCAAGTTGTTTTAATGATATTTTCACATTTTTCACCCCAAAGCAACATAGAGAATTATACTAAGGCTGTCTCTTATACACATCTGACGCTGCCGACGACCTAACACAGGTGT
>CAMYBO010000144.1 GCA_947254045.1 uncultured Granulicatella sp.
GTGTATAAGAGACAGGTATATAGATTTAGTATAGATATAAATTAATAAGAACCAGAAGTTTTTACACCAGCAGTAGTAGCCATTTTAGCAAAGCAGCATCAATTGATTGAATGAATACAAAGGTTATGTTAAATCGAAAAATGTATTGAATTACGTATTTTATCCCAAATATAATTGACAAACAATATGTATAATACTAGGATTACAGTAATCTTAATGAAGGGCTGAGGTTCAGACGGCATGGAGTCACAAATTTTTTGTGGCTTTTTTGTGTTCTATAAGACAATAATCAAATCACACTAAATTCATAGTAAGAACTGTGTAAAATATGCTATAATAGTGTTACATACAGTAAATGGAGGTTAACAGTGTGGTAGAACAAAATTATAAACAAGCGTTAGAAATCCAAGATCATCCACAACTCGTTCAATTGTTTGGTTCACAGGATCAACATTTGAGATTGTTGGAAGAAACGTTTGAAACAATTATTACTCATCGTGAAGAACAATTGTTAATTTCCGGTGAAGAAGAGTCTGTAAAGCAAACGATCATATTATTAGAACAACTACAAGAATTAATTGCACGTGGAATTTCAATTTCTCAAACGGATATTGTAACAGCGATTAAAATGACTAAAAGAGGCACATTAGATTATTTCCTAAATTTATATAATGAGGAAATTGGTCGAACATTTTCTGGTAAACCTATTCGTGCAAAAACATTTGGGCAACAACAATATATTCATGCAATTAAGAAAACGGATATGGTGTTTGGAATTGGACCTGCAGGAACTGGGAAAACTTTCGTCGCAGTTGTAATGGCAGTTCAAGCTTTGAAAAAAGGTCAAGTAAAGAAAATTATTTTAACACGACCAGCTGTTGAAGCAGGGGAAAATTTAGGGTTTTTACCAGGGGATTTAAAAGAAAAGGTCGATCCATATTTACGTCCGATTTATGATGCGTTATATGCGATTTATGGAGTTGAACATACAAATCGTTTATTGGAACGTGGAGTTATTGAAGTAGCTCCCCTTGCGTATATGCGTGGACGTACATTAGAAGAAGCATTTATTATTTTAGATGAAGCACAAAATACAACAAGAGCTCAAATGAAAATGTTCCTAACTCGTTTAGGATTTGGTTCAAAAATGATTATTAATGGGGATAAGACACAAGTAGACTTACCAAAGGGAAGTCATATGAGTGGTTTAGTAGATGCAGAAAATAAACTGAAAGGAATTAGTGGTATTTCTTTTGTAGAATTCGATGCATTTGATGTTGTACGTCATCCATTAGTATCAAGTATTATTGATGCCTATTCAGAACAAGGTGAATAAGTAAGGAGTAAATGAAAAATGAGACAGAAACTGCGAAAATTTCAGGAAGTTTTGGGCATTTTCTATTTGCCCTTACTTCTTTTTTTAACATTTATTGGACTACTTGTCATTGGATATGGAAGTGTAAAACCAACGACATATACAGTAGAATTAAATCAAGTTGCTAAGGAAACGATTCGTGCACCAAGAACGTTGGAAGATAAAGCTCAAACAGAGAAAAATCAGCAAGTAGCAATGGATGCTGTTAGTGATGTATTAGTGTTTGACCAAGAACGATTAACGAAGCAACTAACGAATATTCAGCAATTTTTCCAAGCAATAAAGACTGTTGCTTCAAAAGCATCTGCTGAAATTATTAAAACAGATCAAAGTAATTCTTCTGAAGAATCCGTTACAAGAGTAGCGACAACACAAGAAAGAGTTCAGTATTTTAAGAAATCACTTGAGAAAGAGAATCAATCGATTAGAGAATTTGCTGTTTTTATACCTGATAAATATATTTCTCAATTATTATTAGCGAATAGTGATCAATTAACTTCGTATGAGAAAACATTAAAATCAGTTGTAGAAACACAAATGAAAAATCCAATTAGTGAAAGCACTGTTACAAAAGCACAAGAAGAGGCAAAGAAAACTTTATTCTATAGTGATTATTCTGATACAGAAAGAGAATTATTAGGTCAATTGGTGACAGTTTCGGTTATTGTGAATAATGTAGTTGATAAAGAATCAACTCAAAAGGCAAAAGAGGCCGCAAAAGCAGCCGTTACTCCAGTAAAAATTTTACAGGGGCAAGTGCTTGTCCAAGAAGGGCATGTGATTTCAAATCAAGAGATTCGTCTAATTGAATTATTTGGGTTAAGTAATGGACAACGAAACTATCACGAATTATTTAGTTATTTATTATTCTTAACAGGAATCATTATTTTCTTAGCTTTATATTTTTATAAACCAACTGCATCTGATAAACTTAATTCTAGTGATACAGCAACTGCTTTAACTGTTTTTAGTTTGATATTTGTTGCAGGTGTTTTAGTATTAAAAATATTAGCGTTAGTACAACATCGAGGAGTGGAAAACATTGGTTTGATATTCCCAGTTGCCGGTTTAGTGTATCTTCTCTATCGTTTAACAAAGAGTTTAAGACTTACCATTTTTTCAATTGTATTGTTACCAATTTTTTCATGGTTCTTCTTTTCTCAATCAACAAATGTGTTGCATTTAATTTTAACGACTGTATTTCTATCAGTCATTGCATGGATTGGGATTTTAAATGAATCATTGTGGAAGAATCAATTATGGTTCAAACGTTTTATCAAATATTTAGTTTATCCTGTATTATTAGGCGTTCCATTTGTGTTTTATAGTAATTATGAATTTCAAACGCAACAAACAATACTTGTCTTTCTATTTTTACTATTAAGTGGATTTTTATCATTTTTAATACCGGTGCTTTTAATGCCGTATTTAGCCTATGTATTTGAAGATAGTTCAGTATTATTATGGGCGGAATTATCGAATCCAAATCAGCCGTTATTAAAAGACCTAATTACTCAGGCTCCTGGAACGTATCACCATAGTTTAATGGTTGCAAATATTTCTGCCAACTGTGTAGAAGCAATTGGTGGCGACTCTCAATTAGCCAGAGTAGCCTGTTATTATCATGACATTGGAAAGTTAGAACATCCATTTTTCTTTATTGAAAATTTACCGGGGCATATGGAATCTCCTCATAAACAGTTAAAAGCTGAAGAATCTGCTCAGATTATTTTTAATCATGTGACAAAAGGGGTCGAAATTTTAACACAACATCAATTACCTCAAGCAGTCATTGATATATGTGCGCAACATCATGGAACAACATTGATGAAATATTTCTATGCTGAAGCATTGAAAAATAATCCGGATGTGAAAGAGGAAGACTTCCGTTATCCAGGACCAAAACCTCAAACAAAAGAGGCAGCAATTATTAATATCGTGGATAGTGCAGAAGCAGCTACTCGTGCGATGAAAGAACCTACTTTAGAAAAGGTAGAAGCGTTAGTTCATTCGATTATTATGAATCGACTAGAAGATGAACAATTTATAGAATGTGATATTACGATGAAAGAAATTGCAATTGTAGAAAAAATGATTGTTACTTCTTTAAATGGAACTTTCCATTCAAGAATTGAATATCCTACAATCAAAAAACAAGCAACAAAGTAGAAAGGAAATATTATGTTTATTGAATTAATAGACGAAACCGAAGTAGTTAAAGAAGAATATCAAAAATTAGTAGAAGATGTCGTGTCATTTGCGAGTGACTATTTACATTATC
>CAMYBO010000145.1 GCA_947254045.1 uncultured Granulicatella sp.
TTACAGAACGACTAAAAGATAGTATTTATACGTATTCCATAAAAGAATGACAAAACGCAAATGACTTTTTACCGCAGTGTTAGTAATGAGACAGCTTAGCTGGCTGCTTGCGTCCTATATAAAAAAATCAAAAACGAAAAGCATTTTATTTAAACGTAATTTCATAAATGAATGGTAAACAAAAAAACTTTCCATTGTAGCACGAGTAAAAGAAGTCTTTCCAAACTTCTTTTACTGAAAAAATTGAGACCTTAGGCTCAATTTTTAGGCATGAGACCGTAGGTCTGCTGCCGTCCATTGCTACAATAGAAAAGTTTATTAAAATACTATTTCTCTTCTTCGTTAAGGTTAAGTACTGACATGAATGCTTCTTGTGGTACTTCAACAGATCCCACTTGTTTCATACGTTTCTTACCTTCTTTTTGTTTCTCTAATAACTTACGTTTACGAGAAACGTCCCCACCATAACATTTCGCCAATACGTTTTTACGTAATGCTTTAATATTCGTACGAGATAAAATTTTGTTTCCAATTGCTGCTTGAATTGGCACTTCAAATTGTTGACGAGGAATTAATGTTCTTAATTTCTCAGTAATAGCTTTACCACGATTATAAGCAAAATCTTTATGAACGATAATACTTAAGGCATCGACTACTTCACCATTTAACATAATATCCATCTTCACTAGTTTGCTTTCACGATAGCCGATTAAATCATAATCTAATGATGCATATCCTTTTGTACTTGATTTCAATGAATCAAAGAAATCAAAAATAATTTCAGATAGAGGCATTTCGTAAATGACATTGACACGATATTCATCTAAGTAATCCATTGTGACGAAAGTACCACGTTTACGTTGGCAAATATCCATTACACTTCCAACATACTCACTCGGTACCATAATCGATGCTTTTACATAAGGTTCTTGAATGGATTGAACACTTGATTGATCTGGCATTTCAGCAGGGTTAGAAACTACTACTTCTGTTCCATCTGTTTTTTGAACATTGTAAATTACCGATGGAGCTGTTGTAATTAAGTCTAAATCAAATTCACGTTCTAAACGTTCTTGAATTACGTCCATATGAAGCAATCCTAAAAATCCACAACGGAAACCAAAGCCTAACGCTTGAGAAGTTTCTGCTTCGAATTGCAACGCAGCATCATTTAATTGTAATTTTTCTAATGCATCACGCAAATCATTATATTTAGAAGAATCAATTGGATACAAACCACAGTATACCATTGGATTCATTTTACGGTAACCTGATAAAGGTTCACTTGCTGGATTATTCGCTAATGTAACAGTATCCCCCACACGAGTATCTTGGATTGTTTTAATAGAAGCGGTAATATACCCTACATCCCCAACCATTAAATAGTCACGACTAATTGGTTTAGGAGAGAAAATACCAACATCAACAACATCAAATGTTTTTCCATTACTCATTAATTGAATCTTGTCACCAGGTTTAACAATCCCATTTTGGATACGAACATTTAACACTACTCCACGGTAAGCATCATAAACTGAGTCAAAAATTAATGCTTGTAGAGGAGCTTCTAAATCACCCGTTGGTGCTGGAATTTTTTGAACGATTTGTTCTAAAATTTCTGGAATCCCAATTCCAACTTTAGCACTTGCTAGAACGGCTTCACTAGCATCAATTCCAATAACGTCTTCAATTTCTGTACGAACACGTTCTGGGTCAGCAGCAGGTAAATCAATTTTATTAATAACTGGAACAATTTCTAAGTCATTATCAATTGCTAAATACACATTCGCTAATGTTTGAGCTTCAATCCCTTGGGCAGCATCTACAACAAGAATCGCTCCTTCACAGGCTGCCAAGCTACGACTCACTTCATACGTAAAGTCCACGTGTCCTGGAGTGTCAATTAAGTGGAAAATGTACTCTGTTCCATCATTGGCATCATACGTTAATTCCACCGCATTTAATTTAATTGTAATTCCACGTTCACGTTCTAAGTCCATAGAGTCTAATAATTGATCTTGCATTTCACGGTCTGCTACAGTATCTGTTGCTTGTAAAATACGGTCTGCTAAAGTTGACTTTCCATGGTCAATATGCGCAATAATCGAGAAGTTTCTGATGCGCTCTTGTCGTTTTCTCATTTCTTCTAAATTCATTCATAATCTCCTTCATGTCTAAATTAATAACGGTAAAAAGACTTCTGCAATTCCTAGGAAAAAGAAAAATCCTAGAACGTCTGTCGCCGTTGTTACAAAGATGGTCGATGAAATAGCTGGGTCTAATTTCATTGCTTTTAATACTAAAGGTACAAAGAATCCAAAAATTGCTCCCACCATTAAATTCATAGCCATCGCTAAAACTACAATAATCGATAAATAAAAGTTTTGATAAGGAATATATAGCGCAATCGCAGCTACAACTCCGGTAATGAGTCCATTCATACAGCCTAAAACAATTTCATTCCAAACATACTTTTTATCTTTTTCCAATGATAATTGTCCTAATGCAATTTCTTGAATTACTAGAGCTAGAGTTTGAGAAGCTGAGTTTCCTCCCATCCCCGTAATAATCGGCATGGCAACTGCAAGAACAACTACTTGTTCAATCGTTGATTGGAACATCCCAACTACTGCTGAAGCCATAAAGGCTGTAACTAAATTAATTAATAACCAAGGTGTCCGTTTCTTAATGGATTCCATAAATGGACCACCAATTCTTTCAGACCCTTCAACCCCGCTAATTAAAAGCATATCCTCATGATGCTCTTCTTGAAGAACGTGGACGATATCATCAATTGTAATAATCCCAATTAAAACGCCCTTTGTACTAACTACGGGTACAACTGATAAGTCATATTTTGAAGATAGACGAGCTACTTCCTCTTGGTCTTCTTCAGGAACTACAGAAATAATATTGGTATGCATTAAATCGTGTAAACTGACATCTAATTCATTTGTAAATAAGTCACGAATATCAATCCAACCAATTAATTGATTTTGGAATGTTGTGACAAAAATCGTATGAATGACTTCTGTATTTGGAGAAATTTCTCTTAACTTCGTTAATGTTTCTTCAACGGTTAAATGTTCCTTCACGGAAATAAATTCTGTCGTCATAATCCCTCCGGCAGAATCTTGAGGATAATTTAACATCGTTTGAATTTTATCTTGAGAAGTACCCTTCATCATATTCAAATATTTTTTACGAATTCCAATTGGCAGATTTCCTAAAATATCCACGACATCGTCATTGGACATTTGTTGGAATAATAATCCAACACGTCGGAATGGTAATTTTTCTAACATTCGAATTTGAAGTTCAGGATCACTAACTTCCAAAATGGAAGCTAGTCGTGTATTGGAAATAGTATACATGAAGTTTTTAAGCACTTCATCGGTCACTTCTTCCAATCCTAGAGCAATATCGATTGGATAATTCTGGTTGAACAATTCCCTAATTCTTTTGACATCTTTCGATTCAACCATTTGTTCAATGACTTTGGACATATCCATCGTTTTATCACTCCATTCTGTAAACATACTATTCACAGTATACCATATAATAGCGATATAAAAAAAGAGATACCCTCAGATATCTCTTTTATTTAGAATGTAAATAATAGATCTACTTTCTTTTTGATG
>CAMYBO010000146.1 GCA_947254045.1 uncultured Granulicatella sp.
ATGTTGAATGTTTAACTCTCATTTCTTACGTAACAAATTTAAAGTAAAAAGAACTTTAAATGCCTTAAGAGCAGTTTAAATAATATTACATTCCTTTTTTACGATACCCTTTTACATAGTATAGGTTTTTCTCTTCATTAAACTCCAAAATTTCTACTAATGTATTTTGTTGAAGTTGTGAAAGTTTTTGCGCTTCATAAACTTCTACCCATTCTTCATAATGTTCCATTTCTGCTTTCATTTGAGAGGCAAGAAATTCTCTTAATCGTTCAATATCGGTTGAATTTTCAGCAGACATTACTAAAGAAGGATAAGCATTCGGTTGAAATTCTCCAACAATTAAATCTGATTTATTATAAATCGTCACCATCGGAATAGTTTCCATCTCTAATTCCTCAATTAATGCATGAACCGTTTTTTCATGCATTAAGAAATTCGGAGATGATGCATCTACTACATGCACTAGTAAATCAACATCCGCACTCTCTTCTAAAGTTGACTCAAATGCGTGTATTAAAGTCGTTGGTAAATCTTGAATAAATCCAACGGTATCCGTTAATGTCACATCATATTGATCGGCTAAATCAACTTTTCTTGTTAAAGAATCTAATGTTGCGAATAATTGATCCATTTGGTATGTACCTGCATCTGTTAATTGGTTTAGAATCGTTGATTTTCCAGCATTTGTATATCCAATTAATCCCATTCTAAAACCATTCGAACGATTTCTCTTCATTCTTGAACGTTGACGATGTAATTTTGTTTGTTCTAATTGTTGCTCAATATCTGAAATTTGTTTACGAATATGTCGTTTATCCGTTTCTAATTGAGTTTCCCCTGGTCCTCTTGTCCCAATACCACCACCTTGTCTCGATAAGGCTGTCCCTTGTCCTGACAAACGTGGTAATAAATAATTTAATTGAGCCAGTTGTACTTGAAGTTTTCCTTCTTTTGAACGAGCACGCATTGCAAAAATATCTAAAATTAATTGAACACGGTCAATAATACGTGCCTTAATTGTTTCGTTTAAATTTTTCGTTTGAGAACCCGTTAGAGATTGATAGAAAACAATTAAATCAATTTCCAATTCATCGACTAAATGACTAATTTCTTCGACTTTCCCTTTACCAATCATTGTACGACCACTATACGTTTCTTTTTTTTGAGTCACTGTTACGACAACTTCTCCTTGAGCGGTATCCACTAATTGCTTCATTTCTTCTAAAGCATATTGAAATTGCTCATCCGATTGTGTTGTTTGAACTGCTACAATCATGACTCTTTCTTTTGTGTTTTCCATTTATTCACTTCCCAGTAAAAACTGCTGACAATCTAAAACAACTTGAGAAATTGTATTTGGATTTTCTACTAAATCATACCAATGTACAGATTCAAATCGGTTTCTAAACCAAGTTAATTGTCGTTTAGCATAACGTCTAGAGTTTTGTTGAATTTTTTGAACGGTGGTTTCTTTTGACAATTGACCTTCAAAATAATCCACCCATTCTTTATACCCAATTCCTCGAATGGATTGAACATCTAATCCTTTTACTGCATCATATAATTGTCTAGCTTCCTCTTCTAAACCATTTTGCATCATCACGTCTACTCTTGTATCAATTCTTTCATAAAGGACTGCTCTATCCGTTGATAATCCGATAATATAGGCATCAAAAATAGCTTCTTTTTGTTGTTGATCATTAGTTGAAAATGGCTTTCCACTTGCATAAGTCACTTCTAATGCTCTAATAACTCGTCTTGTGTTATTCGGATGAATATTTTCAGCACTGACAGGATCAACTTCTTTTAATTGTTCCCACATAGCAAGAGGTCCAATTTCTTCTAGTTCTTTTTCCTTTTCTAGTCGGTAAGTTGGATCATTGGAATCTTCTCCACTAAAATGAAAATCAAATAATAAACCTTCAATATATAATCCTGTTCCACCAACAATAATTGGAAGTTTCCCACGGCTTACAATTTCTTGAATCGCTTCCCTTGCCATTTGTTTGAAATCACTAGCGGTATATTCTTCTTTGACGTCAGAAATATCTAATAAGTAATGAGGAATCCCTCTCGCTTCTTCAGGAGTTACTTTAGCTGTTCCAATATCCAATGTTTTATAAACTTGCATTGAATCCCCATTAATGATTTCCCCATTTAATTGTTGTGCTAATTCGATACTAAGAGCTGTTTTTCCAACACCAGTTGGGCCAATAATCACAATGATTTTTTGTTTTTCTACCATACTACTCCTTTATTTCCGAACGAAGCTCTAGTGCTTTTTGTGGATAATCTGTAAAAATTGCTTCTACATTAAGCTCAAAACAATGTTTCATCTCTTTTTCTTGATTCACTGTCCATACACGTTTAGGATACTGTGAATGAATATCAAAGGATTCTTTTAATAAGCGATAATCCGGATGAACGGCTTCAAATTTTACTTCTTCGAATACAAATTTTGCCATTTCTACACTTTCGTATAAAAATGCAATTTCTTGATTTGGTCGTAATTGTTTCATTTGAATAATGCTTCTAGGATTAAAACTAGAATAAATAATCGCAAAGTTTGGTTGCAATCTTTCTTGTAAAGCCACACATTTTTCAACAATCCCAGCATATTCAATTTGATCCGTTTTTAATTCAATGTTTAATTCACCTTTGAAATCCAATTCCTTTAACAACTGGAATACTTCGTCCAAGGTTGGAATTTTTTCTCCTGTAAATGATTCATCGAACCAACTACCTGCATCTAATGCTTGAATTTCTTCTAATGTTAAGTCTTGAATAGAACCACTACCATTAGTCGTACGATTCACTGTTTCATCATGAATCACGACTAATTCCCCATCTTTTGAAACATGAACATCTAATTCAATTCCATCACTTTGAACTCGCACTGCTTCTTGAAAAGCAGCTAATGTATTTTCTGGATGAGTTCCTCTACTTCCTCTATGTGCAAAAATTTTAGTCATTTACAATCACCTGCTTCTTTTGAACTTTATTTTGTTGACGAATTTTTTGAGACAATGCAATTAGTTCTGCTGCATGTTGTTTTGTTAATTCTGTCATTTCTTCTCCAGACAACATACGTCCGATTTCTTCAATTCGTTTCTCTTCTTCTAATGTTGTAAGAGTTGTACGTGTACGATCATCTTTTTCCATTTTTTCAATGAAAATATGAACTCCCGCAATACTTGCCACTTGTGGTAAATGAGTAATACATAATACTTGAGCAAATTCTGAAATATAATGCATTTTATTCGCAATAGCTTGAGCCACTCGTCCACTAACACCTGTATCTACCTCATCAAATACAATCGTTGCCACTCCATGCTTACGCACAAAAATAGTTTTCATGGCAAGGGTAATTCTGGATAATTCCCCACCAGATACAATCTTTTGTAATGGTTTAACAGGTTCCCCTTTATTCGTTGAAATATAGAAGTACACTTCATCCATACCCGTTTCAAGCAATTGTTCACTTGGTAGGACACTAATTTCAAAAATGGCTTGTTCCATATATAATTCATGCAATTGTGTTTCAATTTTTTCAGCTAATTCAAGGGCAATTGCCTGTCTTTGTTTCGTCAATTCAAGCGCTACTTCTTTTGCTTTTTGTTCGATTTGTGCTTTTTCTT
>CAMYBO010000147.1 GCA_947254045.1 uncultured Granulicatella sp.
ATATAAAGCCATGCAACTTTTCCTCTCTTTTTTGATGATTTAAAAAAAGTGGAAATCCAATAATGGAACTCATTGAATTTCCACAATTATATTATTGTAATTCGCTTAAGAAGCTTTGTCCGTTTCCTGTTGAGGATACGCCAAAGTTTTCAGAAATTGTTTCAGCAATATCTGAGAAATGTCCTTGAGTTAAGCGTGTTGGATGTTGAAGAGATTTGCTAATTGCTAACACTGGAATATACTCACGAGTATGGTCAGTTCCTGGGAATGTAGGGTCATTACCATGGTCAGCAGTAATAATTAATAAATCATCTTCATGCATATGTTCTAAAATTTCTGGAATACGTGCATCGAATTCTTCTAATGCTTTACCATATCCAACAGTATCTCTACGGTGTCCATAAGCAGCATCGAAGTCTACTAAGTTTAAGAAGCTCATTCCAGTGAAATCTTTTTTCAAGATATCTACGAATTTATCAACACCATCCATATTGTTTTTAGTACGTACAAATTCAGTAATTCCTTGACCATTGAAAATGTCATTAATTTTACCAATCGCAATAACATCAAAATCTTTTTCTTTTAAGAAATCTAATGTTGTTTGACCAAATGGACTTAATGCATAGTCGTGACGGTTTGAAGTACGTTGGAAGTTACCAGGAGTTCCTACATATGGACGAGCAATAATACGACCAATCATATATGGATCATCTTTTGTAATTTCTCTTGTATATTCACAAATACGATATAATTCTTCTAAAGGAATAATTTCTTCATGAGCTGCAATTTGTAATACTGGGTCAGCACTTGTATAAACGATTAAATCGCCTGTTTCCATTTGATGTTTCCCAAAATCATCAATAACTGCTGTTCCGCTATATGGTTTATTACATACAATGTTTCTTCCAGAGAATTCTGTAATTTTGTCTAATAAATCTTGAGGGAATCCATCAGGGAATACTCTAAATGGAGTTTTAATATTTAATCCCATTAATTCCCAGTGCCCTGTCATTGTATCTTTTCCTACAGAAACTTCTTCTAATTTAGTGTAGCTTCCTTTTGGATTTTCAACTGGAGGTACAGTTTTTAATGGTGCAATATTTCCTAATCCATAAGCTTGCATATTTGGAACATTTAAACCAACTCGTTCTGAAATATGTCCTAATGTATGAGAACCTGCATCATTAAATGCAGCAGCATCTGGTGCTTCTCCAATCCCTACTGAGTCCATTACAATTACGTGAATTCTTTTAAATTTCATCTGACATTCTTCTTTCTGTATAAAATTTTATTTTTTCGCACGAGGGTGCGCTTGTTGATAAATTTCCTTCATACGTTCATTTGTTAAATGCGTATAAATTTGAGTCGTACTAATATCGCTATGTCCTAATAATTCTTGCACAATTCTCAAATCAGCCCCTGCTTCTAAAATATGCGTTGCAAATGAATGGCGCAATGTATGGGGGCTTACTTCTTTATGAACGCCTGCTTCTTGAACAATTTTCTTTAAATTTTTCCAAAAACCTTGTCTTGTAAATCCATTTCCACGATGATTTAAAAACAAATATTCCACTGGATTTGACTCCTGTTCTAACACCACTCTTGCATAAGTTAAATAATGCTGAACCCAATTAGTGGCAGCTTGCCCAATTGGAATAATTCTTTGTTTATTTCCTTTACCAATTGTTTGAAGAAATCCTAACTCTAAATGCAAGTCACTAAGTTTTAAAGTAATTAACTCACTAACACGCATTCCAGTTGCATAAAGGAGTTCTAACATAGCTTTATCTCTTAATCCTAATACGGTTGAAGTATCACAGGAATTTAAAACTTGAGTAACTTCATCAACCGTTAGAGCTTTTGGCAACGTCTTACTCGTTTTAGGAACTTTCAGGGGTTGTACTGGATTTGTTTCCACCAATTGTTCCTGTTGTAAAAATTTAAAGAACTTTTTTAAGCAACTAATCATTCTACTCGTAGAACTTGTCGCATAGCCACCCTGTTTTAAAGCTTGTAAAAATAACACAATCAGAGAATAATCGACTTCTTTCCAATCTTGAATTTGTTGTTCTTTCAAAAATTGGTAAAATTTCATTAAATCTCTTTGATAACTCATGACTGTATTTTGAGATAATCCTTGAATTGCTAATGAATCCACAAAATAATCCAAATTACGTTGCATGAGTTTCACCTTCTCTACATTTTTGACAAATACCGTGGAAAGTTAAACGATGATCTTCTACTTTAAAATGAAATCGTTCTTCAACGATTTTCTCTACTTCACCTAATAAGTTTTCATGAATTTCTTCAATATTTCCACATTTATTACATAGTAAGTGATGATGGAAGCGATTCGATTCATCTCGTTTTAAATCATAACGAGCTAATCCATCATCGAAAACAACTCGATAAGTAATATTTAAATCTGTTAAAATTTCTAATGTACGATAGACTGTTGCTAATCCAATATCGGGATATTTCCGTTTAACAAGCATATATATAGCTTCAGCACTCAGATGGTCATCTTCTTTTTCTAATAAAATTGCAACCGTTGCTTGTCTTTGAGGCGTTAATTTAAATCCTTCTTCTTGCAATTTCTTTTTGATGCCTTCCATTGTTAACACAGATTTATCCCTCCATTTCAATTCTTATTCTTCTTCGACTAATTGAATAAATCCTTCCGATTGTGTAATCTTTTTCGCTTTTAATAAAGAACCAATTGCACGTTTGAATTGTCCCTTACTAATTCCAAAAATCTCTTTAATTATCGTTGGATCTGTTTTATCCCAATACGGTAATGTATGCGTTGGACGATTTCTTAACATTGTTAAAATCATTTCAGCATCATCCCCAATTGCTTCATACGCTCTTGGTCTCATGGATACATTTAACACACCATCTGGTCGAACACCAATTACTCGAACATTTACTAATTCCCCAAGAGTTGGTTCATATAAACGCTCACTTGGATGTAAGAAGCATCGATACCCTTCTTCTGTCATTAAAAATGTTCCTACTAATTTAACATTCGTAACAGTAGCGGATACATCTTTATTTTTTAATGTATGATTAGCTCTAATGGATTTTGCTTTTAACTCTGTCCCATCTCCCATTGTTGCCCAAGTACGATTTTTCTTATCTTTAATTAAAGTTACATATAATCGATTATTTTTCTTCGGCCATAATTCTTTTAAGTTTGGTAATTCATCTAATGAAACAACCATATCTTTATCCGGTAATCCAATCGATACGAATACGCCTAAATCTTTTCTCACTTGAGTAACTGTTGCCCATCCATAAGTTTCATTAGTTACTTCTGGAATATCAAGGGTCATGATTTTCTTACGATCACTATTTTCATATACAAAGCCCTTCACGACATCTCCGATAGCTAATGTTACATCGGGATTTTTTGAAACACGATACGTTTCACCTTGTTTTTGAACAAAGTACGCTTTATCATTTTCATCCGTTACGATAGCTTGAATAATAGTAGATAAATCATTTGTCATCGCTTTCCC
>CAMYBO010000148.1 GCA_947254045.1 uncultured Granulicatella sp.
TGGAAACCAATTTTCAGGACTTGATAAGTAAATGTCACTCATTGCTTCTGGAGTTGTCCATAATGGCTGATTCTCTAATAAAATTTCTCCTGAATTTTTTTCAATTCGATGCGCAATCATATTTAAAACAGTACTTTTTCCAGCACCATTTCTTCCTAGTAATCCATAGATGCTTTCAGGTTGTAATGTAAAACTCACATCTTTTACTGCAAGATTTTTTTTATATTTTTTTGATAAATTTCTAACTTCTAAAACCATTTCTTTCACTCCCTTATCTAGTCATTTCTTTTTCTATCATTGATAAAAGTTCCTGACTACTAATTCCTAATGTTTGTGCTTCTTGAACGATAGTTGGAATAGTTGATTCCAAAAATTCTTTTTGTCGTTTTGTTTGGATAATATGCATTGCACCTACTCTAACATAAGTTCCTAATCCTCTACGTTTTTCTAAAATATCTTGTGCAACCAATAAATTCATCCCCTTTAATACTGTTGCTGGATTAATTTGATAACTCGTGGATATCTCTGTTGTTGAAGGAACTTGATCTCCTTCTTGGTAAGTTCCTCTGAAAATTTCTAATTCTAATTGATAAGCCACTTGTTGAAATAATGGCAAGTCACTTTGAAAATCAAATTTCATTCCTCTCTTCCTTTCTATAAAATCAAACACTTTACCGGTTAACTACTTATGTAACTAACTATAATCCTTTTATCTCCTTTTGTCAACTAGTTAGAAAATATTTTTTTGTTTCCATTCACGAAATTTAAGAAGAAAAAATTTCTTTACTGCATTAACCAGGTTCATGGCGACCTTGTAGCCAAGAGGAATTTTTTCTTTTAGAATTTTATATACAAAAAATCCTGCCAAATGATTTCTCACCGACAGGATTATTTAGAAAAGTCTATTTCCTATAAATATTGTTCTAACAATTCTTCTAATTGTTCTTTAGAATGGTAGCCGATAACTTTATTCACTACTTCTCCATCTTTCTTAACAAGTAAAGTTGGAATACTCATTACTCCAAATTGACGAGCAGTATTAGGATTTTCATCAACATCTACTTTTGCAAAAGTTACTTTATCTCCCATTTCTTCGTCTAATGCATCGATAACTGGAGCTTGCATACGACATGGTCCACACCATGGTGCCCAAAAGTCTACTAACACAACTCCTTCATTTGTTTTTTCTACAAAAGTGCTATCATTTAATGATTGTACCATTAAAATCACCCTTTCTTCTCACTTGTAACCATAGTATAACAAGCCTCATTCCATTTACAAAATATTCTGCTCACGAAATATCATCCTATGCTACATCTAGAAAAGTCTATTGATATTATTTAAACAGAACTACCGTAGCCCCATTTCCTCCCATATTCATTGGAGCAAATTCATAAGAAGCCACACTGCGATGTTTCTTCAAAGTTTTATGAACTCCTTGTTGAATCGCACCTGTACCACGACCATGAATAATCGTCACACGAGGATATCCCGCTAATAAAGCTGCATCTAAGAACAATTCTAAATCCTTAATCGCTTCTTCATAACGTTTCCCACGTAGATCCAATTCCGTTGAAACATGACTTGAACGATGACTCTTCACAATGACTTGAGTTGGTTTACTTGGTTCTTCTTCAATACTAATCAAGTCTTCAACCGGCAATTTCATCTTAATAATGCCCATTTGAACAACCCATTCTTGCTCGGAAATTTTTTCAACTAAGGTTCCTCTTTGTCCAAAACTTGTCACTTCCACACTTTGTCCCGAACGCAATAATTTCTTAGCTTTTTCACGTTTCAGTACTTTATTTTTCTTCAAAGCTTGCTCATGTTTTAAATCGGTTAAAGCTGTTTTCTTCTCAATTAATTCGTGTTCTTTGACAACTGTTTCCTTACTCTTCAATTGCATAGCACGAATATCTGACAAGATTTTTTCTGCATCTTCTTGACTTTGAGAGACTAATTCATTGGCTTTTTCTTTTGCTTGTTCAATGAGTCGAGCTTTATTTTCCTTGAAGTTTTCTGTTTCAAGTTTCAATGCTTCTAATAATTGAGAACTTTCTTTCAATTGTTGTTGAATGACTGATTTTTCTTGGTCTACAATGCGACGTTTTCTTTCTAAATCAGAAATCATTTCATTCAATTCTTGGCTTTCAACTGAAATAAATTGTCGTGCTTGTTCAATCACAACTTTTGGAAGTCCAAGTCTAGCAGAAATATCAAAGGCATTACTACGACCAGGAACGCCTAATAAGAATCGATACGTTGGTTGCAGTGTATCACTATCAAACTCCATACTTGCATTAATCGTTCCCACTCGATTATATCCATAGACTTTCAATTCAGGATAGTGAGTCGTTGCAATGACATAACTTTGTTTTGTCCCAATATAATCTAAAATTGCAATTGCTAATGAAGCTCCTTCTTGCGGGTCAGTTCCTGAACCAATCTCATCCATTAACACTAAACTTTTCTCATCAATTTTATGTAAAATTGAAACGATATTCGACATATGAGATGAAAATGTACTCAAGTTTTGTTCAATCGATTGCTCGTCTCCAATATCTGCAAAAATTTGCGTGAAGACACCTACACGGCTATCCGGTAAAGCTGGAATATATAATCCCATTTGAGCCATTAATTGGATAATTCCAATTGTTTTTAAAAGAATCGTTTTACCACCCGTATTCGGTCCAGTAATGACAATTGACTGATATTCTTGTCCTAAAATAATATCATTGGCAACTACTGATTTAGGCGAAATAAGCGGATGTCTTGCTTGCCAAATGGCAATATGGTTCTCTTCATCAATAATCGGCTCATTTGCTTTAATTTGTTTGGCATAGAGTGCTTTTGCATTTGCAATATCTAAACGAGATAATACATAGTGATTTTGTGTTAGTGAAGGTGTGTGAGGCATTAATTTTTCTGATAATTCCAGTAAAATACGCTCGACTTCTTTCTTCTCTTGTAATTGATAATCACGTAATTTATTGTTCAAATTTACAATCGCTTGTGGTTCCATAAATAATGTTTGACCAGTTGCACTTTGATCATGCACAATTCCACCAAAAGTTGATTTGTATTCTGCTTTAACAGGAACAACATAGCGATCATTACGAATTGTAATTAAAGAGTCTGTTAAATATTTTGCATATTTTCCTGTGACATAAGTATCCAATTGCCCTTTAATTTCTTGTTCGATTCTAGAAATCCCTTGTCGAATTCCCTTTAAGGCAACCGAGGCATCATCTAATATATACCCATCTTCTCGAATCGATAATTGTAATTGTTTCGAAATTTCTGGTAAATATTCTAATTTCTCCACTAATTGTGGTAATCGATCTAATACAATGTCTTCTTCCTTCACTTTTTCAAAAAAAGTTGACACTTGATTTGTAGTTTGTAATACTTTTAAGATTTCACTTAATTCTCTTCCATTTAAACCTGCTTCTACTTCTAATCGTTTAATCGATACACTAATAT
>CAMYBO010000149.1 GCA_947254045.1 uncultured Granulicatella sp.
AAAGAAGAACTTTTTGGTTTCTTACCATAGGCGTTGCATTTGATTTGACAATTCGACTACAAAAAAAGAGACGACTAAAGTCGTCTCAAAAAAGTCTAACTTTTTGGGGTCACTACATCAAAACTGCTGTCGTCCTTCGCTACTTCAGAGAAGTCCATTTCTATTTTATTGCACTTGGTTAATATGCCAAATTCTAACTGCATATTCTTTTACAGCACGATCTGCTGAGAAAATACCAGCTTTTGCTGTATTGACTAAACTCATCTTTTGCCATTGTTTTTCATTGTTATAAGCTTCTTCAATTTGTTGTTGCGCATGAATATACGATTCAAAATCTGCTAAACACATAAATGGATCATCATTTAATAAATAATCTACTAAGAAATTAAAATTCATACCTCCAACAGTCATCGTACGAATGAAATCAAGTGTTTGTTTCACTATTTCAGAACGATTATACCATTCCCAAGGTTTATACCCTTCAGCAACTAATTGATTCACTTCTTCTGTTTTTAATCCGAAAATCACAATATTTTCTTCACCAACTGCTTCTAAAATTTCAACATTGGCACCGTCTAATGTTCCTAATGTAATGGCTCCATTTAACATCAATTTCATATTACCAGTACCACTAGCCTCTTTACCTGCTTGAGAAATTTGTTCACTAACATCCGCAGCAGGTAAAATAATTTCTGCAAGACTTACTTTATAATCTGGAATAAAAACTACTTTAATGTATTCTCTTACTAATTCATCACATTCAATTAATTGAGAGATTGAATGAATAAATTTAATAATATTTTTAGCCATCTCATATCCAGATGACGCTTTTGCCGCAAAAATAAAGGTTCTTGGAGTTGGTCTTAATCCTTGATATTTAATTGCTTGATATAAATATACAATATGCAAAGCATGTAATAATTGACGTTTATATTCATGTAGTCTCTTCACTTGTACGTCAAAAATTGAATTTGGATTTACCGTTATTCCTAAAGTATCTTGAATGTAGTCTGCTAATTGTTGTTTCTTTTGATGTTTAATGTTTTTTAATTCATGTAAAACTTTCTCATCATCTTTATACTCTAATAATTTAGAAATCTTTGATAAATCTTTGACAAAATCGAATCCAATTAATGATTCTAAATAATTCGTCAACTCTGGATTTGCTTGACCTAACCATCTTCTATGAGCAATACCATTCGTAACATTACCAAATTTATCCGGATATAGTGAATAAAACGAACGGAAAGTAGAATCCACTAAAATATCACTATGTAATTTCGATACACCATTGACATAATGACTACCAACAATGGATAAGTTCGCCATTTTAATCATACCATCATAAATAATAGCTGTTTCTGGTAAAGTCATTTCATAGCCCATATCAATCACCCATTGACAGAAGCGACGGTTAATTTCTTCAATAATAGAATAAATTCTTGGAAGAATTGGTTGGAATAAGTCCACTGCCCATTTTTCCAATGCTTCAGACATAATAGTATGGTTCGTATAAGCAAATGTTTTCGTAGTGATATCCCATGATTTTTCCCAAGAATAATGGTATTCATCAATTAATAATCTCATAAATTCTGCTACTGCCATTGCTGGATGAGTATCATTAATATGAAGCGCTGCGTATTCATGGAAGTTCTCCAAAGTTCCAAATTCACGATAATGATTTTTTACTAGTTGTTGTAGTGAAGCACTAATAAAGAAATATTGTTGTTTAATTCGTAATTCTTTTCCTTCCCTTGTACTATCTGCTGGATATAATAATTTAGAAATAGAAGACGCAATTGCTTCTGCTTCTGAAGAACGAGAATATTCTCCACGTTCAAATAATTTCATATTAAATCCAGTTTTCGCTTTTGCTTCCCATAATCTTAGCGTATTAACTGTATCTGTGTCATATCCTGAAATTAATAAATCATAAGGTTCCGCTTGAATCGCCGTATAATTTTCATGAGTCACACGGAATCCTTCTGGTGTCATTTCTTCTTTAATATTTCCATAAAAACGAACTTCTACTTCTTCATCACTACGATAGACTAAGCCGTATTTTCCTAAATCTAACCAATGATCCGGAAACTCTTGTTGCCAACCATTATTAATGACTTGCTTAAAAATTCCATATTCGTATAAAATCGAAAACCCTGTTACTGGATAATCTTGACTCGTTAAGGCATCTAAATAACAAGAAGCTAGACGACCTAACCCACCATTTCCAAGACCTGGATCAGGTTCAATTTGATAAATCTCATCTAAAGAAATATGATGTTTACTTAAATATGTTTCGATTTCTTGTTCAATTCCTAAATTAAATAAATTGTTTCTTAACGTTCTTCCAACTAAAAATTCCATTGACATGTAATACGTACGTTTTACTCTACGTTTTTTTAATTCTTGTTCATATCCAAATTTCTTTTGAGATAAAATCTCACGAACACTTCTCATCATTGCTTCGTAAACTTGACGTTTACTAGCATGATCAATCGTTACACCAAATTGAATTTGTAATGTTTGTTCCATACGTTGTTGAAAATTTAATGAATTCACAATTAATCACCTTTATCCTTTTATAAAATTGATTGATATAACGAAACATATTGCTTCGCAGACTGATTCCAACTAACATCTTTACTCATTGCTTGAGATACAATCAAAGCCCAGTTTTCTTTTTGGTAATCATAGACTTCTTTTGTTCGTCTTACTGCATCTAATAAATCTCCAGAATTAAAACTTTCAAATGTAAATCCTGTTCCATGAACTCCATCAAATGGTTGAACGGTATCATATAATCCACCAACACGATGAACAATTGGAACTGTTCCATAACGCATCGAAATTAATTGTGATAAACCACATGGCTCAGTTTTAGAAGGCATTAAAAAGGCATCACATGAAGCATACACTTTTGAAGACATTTCACTTGAGAACATAATTAAACTTCGAACAGCATCATGTCTACGATATTCTAATGAACGTAAGGCTGATTCATAGTGAGCATCCCCCGTTCCTAAAATGACTAATTGAATGCCTAAGTCTAATAGAGCATCTGCCACTTCCAATACTAAATCAATTCCTTTTTGATGCGTTAATCTTGTTACCATTCCAACCATCATTTTATTTGGATTTTCTTCTAAAGCCGTTTGTCTTTGAAAGGCTAATTTATTTTCTACTTTTTTAGAAATAGTAGAAAATGAATAATTTGCTTCAAGATGTGGATCCGTTTCAGGATTAAATACATTTGTATCTAGTCCATTCACGATTCCTACTAATTTTCCTTGTTCTACTTGCAAAATTTTATCTAGTCCATAAGAAAAATACGGATTTAAAATTTCTTTTGCATATGTTTGACTAACTGTATTCACACGGTTCGCTAATTGAATGGCTCCTTTTAGTAAATTCAAATCACCATTATAAATCAATGCATCAAAATATTTATTATCTAACCC
>CAMYBO010000150.1 GCA_947254045.1 uncultured Granulicatella sp.
ATCTAACCCAAATAAATTTCCCATTTCGTAAGGATTGAATTTCCCTTGAAACTCAATATTATGAATCGAAATGACTGATTTCATGTTTTGATAAAATTCCATCCCTCTTGATTTGTAATCATCTAAATAGATAATGGATAATGCTGTATGCCAATCATTTGCATTAATGATATCTGGTTGGTAATCAATATGCGGTAAAATTTCTAAAGCTACTTTAGAAAAGAATGCAAAACGTTCACCATCATCATCTTGTCCATATACAGATGAGCGATTAAAATATTGTTCATTATCAATGAAATAATAAGTAATTCCACCAATTTGACATTCAAAAATACCACAATAGGCATGTCTCCAACCATACTGTACAAAAATATATTTTTTATATTCTAAAGGAAATTTTTCACGATTGATACTAGAATATAAAGGTAACACTACTCTAGCTTCTACTCCTTCAGCTTGTAATGCTTTAGGAAGTGAACCAATCACATCTCCTAGTCCACCAATTTTTACAAAAGGGGATGCTTCTGCAGCGATAAACAAAACTTTCATCATCATTCTCCTTCTCAGGTTAATAGGAACTTGCTTCTAATCAGATTGAAATCATCATCACTGATTATTTCCTATTATACTCTTATTTATTGCATTTTAAACAATAATATTGTTTTTAACTTTTTAATGAACTTTACATGAACGATAAAAACGACAGCTATTCGACTGTCGTTTTTGGATTTTTTACTCTTTTATCTTCTTTTGAAGTAATTTTCTAAAAGTTTGAGAATAGACTCTAGCTTGGTTTGGAATACATTCCATCACTCGATTAGCATAAGGAGAATGGATAGAACGTGAATCTAAAATCCATATTTCTGCCTTCTCTTGATGAGGACGATTCATTCTTCCTAATCCTTGATAAAATTGTTGCAACATTTTTTCCAATGCATAATCTTGGAAATAATGACGTTCTTGTAATTTCATCTCTTCTGCAATTACTCTTTGTTGTAATTGCGTTGGATTTGGGAATGGAAGTTTTGGAATGATTAATTGATCAATTGAAACATCTCCACTATCAAAACCTTCCCAGAAACTATAAACTCCTAATAATAAAACGGAGTCTTGTTGTTGAAATTTCCGCTGAACCTTTCTACTAGACTGATTGGTTCGTTGGACTAATAAAGGGATATCTGCTTGTTCTAGTAATACTTTCTCCAATTCCTCTAGCATTTCAATTGAATGAACTAATACTAAACATCTTCCTTGTTTTCTTTGATATATTTCTATTAATTGACTCGCCAATAATTCCACTCTTTCAGGTGTCACAATAATAGAAGGAGTCGGTAAGTCTGTAGGAATCAATACATAATGTTCAAAATTTTGGTACGTTTTAGGTAAAAACAATCCCTCTTCTTTCTTTACGATTGAATGAAATAGTGGCGTAAAAATTGGAATTGTTGCTGAAATTCCTATAAATTGATGCATATATGGTTGAATTTCTACCCAAGTTTTTAAGGCAGATTTCATACTCTCTATCCTCAAACTATATTGTCCTTTTCTTAAAACTGAAGAAACTGCAACGTATCCTTCTTCTTGTTTTAAGAATAACACCATTTCTTGTACGATTTTTTGTAAACAAACATGCGTTTTTTGTACAAGTTCATTGTTTCTTTCAAATTCAAACGATTGTTTTAAAAGATCAATGCATGCTGATTTCACCGCTTCTAAGGTTTGATAATGAATACTCTTTTTCCATTCTTCTGTAGAAAGTAAAATGACTGAAGTAGGATAACTTTCTTTTCGAACCATTTGCATCCATTCCTCATATAAATCACAAATTTCAAGGAGTCGACGATTAATTTGTCTTGATTGATGTTCTTGAGAACTCGACATTTCTAAATAACTTTCTAAATGGTATTCATTCCATTCGGTTTGTATTTGCCATAATGTGTCAAATTCCAATAATTTTTGTTCTTGATTTTCTAGAACATGTTCTAATTGTTGAACTTCATCTATCATTACAATAGGTTTTACAAAATTATCTCTTTGTGGTGCTTGTTTTAAGTATTGGACTAAAAATGCTTGGTTCGTAATCACAAGTTTTAAATTTTTCGCATTTCTAATCGCTCTACGATAGAAATCCATTTTAGATAAATTCTTTTCTTTTCTTGTAATCTTCTCCCATATTTCACGATGGTAAAATAAAGAATTACATTCGGATAAATCTCCTGTAGTCGTCTGCGCTAGCCATTTTAATAATCCAATCACTGTTAAAGCACTTTTCTGATTTTGATATTGTTCATATTTTTCTAAAACTTCAGCTAGTCCTGATAAGGAAATATAATGTTCTTGTCCTTTAACTGTCGTAATTGGAAGTGAGACTCCTAAAATTTCTTCTAATGGTTTAATTTCCTGTTCTACTAATTGCTGTTGTAGTAAAATCGTTGAAGTTGCAATCCATATTGGATGATTTTGTGACTGTACTTGTAAAGACACTAGTAAATACGCTAATGTCTTTCCAATACCTGCTTCTGCTTCTAACCAACTAATAGAATGACCATAATTTAATCTTTCTAACATAAATTCAATTAATTGAACTTGTAAAGGTTGATACTGAATAACCTTTTTCTCGACTAATTGATGATAAAGTTCCAGAGCATTCCATTTTTGTGTCTGTTCATTATTTTTCTCTTTTTCAACAATGGGATTCAATGCAAAGCCATCTATAAAAGTAAATTCTTTTAAGGATGATAAAGTATTTTGACAACAATCATGAATCACCTGACCAGTTTCAGCCATTAAACTATCTGCAAATAATGACATTTGTTGTAAAGTAGGAGTTGGTAATTGTTTTAATTCCTCTAAACAGTTTAAAAATAATTGAGCTGTTGCATACGCATCGCTTCCTGCTGAATGAATTTGTTGATGAGGAATCTTTAATAATTGTGTTAAATCCTGCAATCGATAACTTTCAATCGTTGGATAACAAATTTGCGCTAATTGAACAGTATCTACACAGGGAGCACTCCACTCAATTCCTGCTAATTCTCTAAAGCTTTCAACTAAGTAGGTATAATCAAAACTAATATTATGCGCTACAAATGTTTTTCCATCTAATAATTGAAAAATAGTTGTAGCAATTTCATCAAAATAAGGTGCTTGTTTCACTTCTTTCTTATCGACTCCAGTCAATTGTTGAATATCATAAGGAATCATTGTCTCTGGATTGATATACAAATCGACTTGAGTAATAATTTCTCCCTGTTCAATAATGGTACAACCAAATTGGAAAATTCTTCCTCCTTCTTCAAATTTAGGGCCTGTCGTTTCTAAATCGACTACCGCATAACTTGTCTTCATTCTCTCACCTACTTTTCTCATAAAATTAGTTTACTAACTCTTTTAAGGAAACGCAACTATTCTCATAAAAAAGAAGTACACTTCCTTATAG
>CAMYBO010000151.1 GCA_947254045.1 uncultured Granulicatella sp.
GTACAGAATTATGTTGAGTAAAGTAATGTTTAATAGCATTTTCATTACGACTATTTTTTAAACTATTAATTTTATTTGAAATCGTTGATAGTGTTCTATGGATATCCAGAGTTCTATCAGGATCATAAGATTCTGTTTTTAAATAATCGTACTTATCACGATGAACATCGCAAAAGCAATATGAAAATATTGATTTAAAATGCTTTTCCGCTTGAATTAAATACTTCAAAATTGTTGATTTTATTTCAGTATCCAAGATGTGCAAGTATTTTATTTCTGCAAATGTTGAACCGTCAATATAACTGTTACTATTACTATTTTCAAGAAGAATTTTACTGTATAAATTTACAACATTGTAGTAGTTGTTATTTAATAAGTAATTTTTAGCATCTTGACTATCGTCGATTTTTAATTTTCTATTTGTTAAAATATCAATTTGTTCTTCCAATGAACTGAAAGGTTTCATAAAAAAACTCCTTTATAACAAAAAATTCCCTTGTCCATTAAGAACAAGGGAATCTTCCGCGGAAAGTCCTCACCAAGTATAAACTTGGCTTGCTCACGCTCTTCTCTTGTCCGTATCTTAATATAAAATTAAACTTTTTGCAAGTTTTTTGACTGTATTTTTTTGATATTTTTTTAATGTATTTTTTAAAACACCGCTGTTAATGTTTGATAAATAAAAAAGGACACCTAATTTTAGGTGTCCTCATATCCGTAGAGCCGATTTAAAAATCTCTCTAAAGTCTGTCATCCGTAGAGCCTGCGTTACCGCACCTCTAATGTACACCTATTTTACTAAAATTATGTTTAATTGTCACTCAAAAAAGTATTAATTCTTATTATGTACAATCAAATCTAATGTACTTAATAGTTGTTGAGCGTTTTCTACAGCTTCACGATAAGCTTTGGAATTGTTCTTAGTTGGTTTCTCAATTAAGTACACAAAACAACAAGGCATATCAAAACTGTTTAGAGTGATTCGCACAGCTAATGAATTAATTTTAGTAGATGTTGTTCTTTTAGCAGTATTACCACCAGCAATCATACCAGCTGCACCGAATAATGGTCCCATTAATACTGTTCCGACAACACCACCGATTACAGCTTGTCCAACACCACCAGACACCACTACATCATCGTTTTGAAGCAATTCATAGCTCACTAAATCCTCAAATGGAATCCATCCTGTTTTTTTCTTACCGCCACTTGGTCTTGCACCAGGTACTAGCAACGACATTCCCGCTGTAGACATTGCTAATGTTGCTTTAAATGAGTTTTTAATCAATCCGCCACCTTTTTTACCAGGAATGTTTATATCTCGTAACTTGAATTGTTTGTTGGCTTTATCTACAGTCACGAATCCTACTTTTGAAATATCATTATTAAACATATCTAACATTTTTGTTTCCTCCTAATCTAAATAGATTTCTTTAATTTCTTTTGGCAATTCCAACTCTTGCTCTTTTTGAAAATAATACATTAATTGTTCAGCGAAATCGTTCGCTTCACGTTCTAACTTCCCTTTGCCCCCATAACACAACGAATAATACCCTAATAAATCTGGATGGTCTAATGCGTGTTTCAATTCATGAGCCATCACTAAATAATTGGCAGGTGTTTCTTTAATAGAGTCATTAAGCAGAATAATAGGTTTCTCATCATATACCACGATTTGTCCTTTTAAATTTTTTGGAAAATCCACGTATTGATATGGAATGTTCAAGTTTTCTGCTAAGGTAAACGGATTTGCCGTTTGATATGTTTCTACTAAAGTTTTTACATCCAAATAGATTCCCCCTTTATTTCTTGTTCTTTAGTTGTTTCCATAAGACTCCTCGTATAATCGCACTGACTTGTTCTTTTTCGTCTTCTGTTAACTCAATTCCATCATAAGCAACTACAGTACTATTTAAGTGTAATGCACGTTCTATATCTAGCACATCTTGTTCAGTTGCCCAGTTAGGTGTATTGGCACGACCTAAAAGATAGTCTGTGGTAACTGAGAAATAGTCAGCTACTTTTTGTAGTCTTTCGCTAGATGGAGATTGCTTATCCCACTTTGAGATACTACCGTGACTAAAGTCTAATTTTCTTTCTAATTCTGCAATAGTCATCTTTTTTTCTTCAACTAATCCTTTTACTTTAGCTAAAAGAGACACTTTTATTCAACTCCTTTTAAGCTTACCGAAAAAATAATCGAAAAAAATCGATTTTAAGTGTTGACTAAGAGATAATAATCGATTATACTAATCCTGTAAGCTAATTCTAAACAACAAAACAAACGAAAAGCATAATAAAAACTGTCCGCCAAGACTGATATAAAGCTGTTCTTTTGCTTTGCTTATTTTGTACGCTTACATAATAGAATAAAATCGATTATTTGTCAATAGTTGTTGATAATAATAATCGTAAAAAATCAATCGAAAGGAGTGGTTCAATGTCCGAAAATCAAAAAGAATTAAAAAAAGAAATTCTCAAAGCATTGATTGATAAAGAGTGGTCTGCCACTGATTTGGCAAATGCGATGGGAATTTCACGAGTCTACATGAATGATTTAATCAACGGTAGACGAATTTCTGTAGCACGTATGGAACAGATTAAAAAAATCTTGGGGCTTTCATAGAAAGGAGACAGATTTGCTAAAACAATTACGGAAAGAATTGAAGATGAATGGAGGTTTAGAATGCTTAAATTTTTAACGAATAAAAAAACAAATCAGGTAGAAAAAGTGATGTCTAACCATGTTGAAATTTCTGCAGATGAAATTAGAAAAGCACAATCAGAAATTCTAACTGTGCTTAAAAAACATAAATTAAATTATGAAGTTTCAGAATATTTGCTAGAAAGTTTGGTCTCTCAATTGAGACAATCACACCAATACGAACAGATTACGGTTTTATAGTTTGGAGGTACATCATGAAAAAAAGCTCATTTGTGATTGGTAAAAGCAACATGACTTTCACTAAAAAAGGAATAAAAATTCAATCTCCTAAAGTTGCTATCAAAGGAGATTTGATTAAAGCAGACAACATATCAGCACATGATATTGATAGCACAAAATTGAAAAAAGACTTCTGCTAAGAAAGGAGCTAATCAATGCAAACAGAACAATTGATAATATATTTATTTATTTCAATAGGAACTATTGCTTACACATATTTTGTAACAAAATTCGTATTAAATAGAGCTATTAAATTAGCGGAAACAATTGCTGTTGAAACTGCAAAACAAATTTTAAGAATCTTACAAAGAAGAAATTAAAAAGACTTCTCGAAAGAAGTCTTAAAATGGATTAACAGTTTTTAAGGAACTCTAATAAATAATCTAATAAAAATTGGAGTAAATTTTTTAAAGTATCAATATCAATTAATCCTAAAAAATACATCAAAATACTTTGATAAACTACCTGGACGATTACAGAACATATTTGTTC
>CAMYBO010000152.1 GCA_947254045.1 uncultured Granulicatella sp.
AACCAACGAATGACGGAGTCAAAGTCCGTTGCCTTACCGCTTGGCTATACCCCAATGGTGGAGGGGGGCAGATTCGAACTGCCGAACCCTAAGGAGCGGATTTACAGTCCGCCGCGTTTAGCCACTTCGCTACCCCTCCAGCTGCTATTAAAATAACGTACTTAAGTATAGTACACTAGACCCAAACTTTTTGCAATACCTTTTTTGAAAAAATATTTATTTTTATATAAATACTCTCACGGGCTTTCTATTCTCATTAGACATAAAAATACCACCATTACTTCCAACTCCCTCGTTCAATTTTGAAATAATGCTTGTAATCACTATTTATGTTAAAATGATACAAGATATTTCATTATAAGTATCTTATTCATACTCCTTATATATCGTATGAATTTTTACAAATCGATTTAAACTTTACTTCATTTAGAAAGAGGATATCCATGAATCGCATTATAGAAACATCTTATAAAAATTATCCAGTGAAACCATTCATCTCTCCTGAGCGAGATATAGAAATTTGGTTACTAGACCTTAAACCTGTCTCAAAGCGTAACATGATATGCTTGAAGATAACTTATTAGCAGGCGACATTATTTTACTCTGGAGAATCCAATTTGGTACCTTTACTACTGAAAGTTGGTTCCCTAAATATTTTGAATACACTTATGGAATCAATGCTCCAAAACATTTACAAACACTTGTTAAAAAAGAGTATACAGTTATTGAAACTGCCTTTGAATCGCTTGACCATTTAAATGCTACTATGAAAAAGAATCTCTTAAAAACAAAGGAAATCCCAGGTTTCTATAAAATGAAAATTGCAGATTTGAATCAAGCCCTTCATGAATATTTTTCAGAAGAGAAATTAGACAATTTTTTACTATTCGAGGATATCGATTAACTCCAAAAGGTGAACAAATCTTAAAAGATCATCAAGAAATTGTCGATCGCCATCCAAAAAAAATCTTTAATTCATGCTATATTTCAAAATTTAAGAAAAACCTCCAACCACTTTAAAGTGATTGGAGGTTTCATATTTTTATCCTTGTTGTTCAATCCAATTCTTTTGGTGTTCACAAGAAATACGCATTAATTCAGTATAAAGTTCAGCCAATTCCTCTTTTAAAGAATCGTCTTTTAAATATGATTGAACTTTCAAAATGACTTGTTCCTCACGTCCACTATCTAAAATCGGAATATCATTCTCTAACTTAATTTTCGCTACTTCTTCTACTACATTAGTACGATTTTCAAATAACGCAACGATTTGACGATCAATAGAATCAATTTTTTGACGTTGTTCTTCTAACATTATTTTCTCCTTTCTTACATCCATAAAGTTCCTAATGGGTACCCAATGGCAATCGCACTTACAATACTTAACACTAATAACCATCCACCATATAAAAAGGCATCTTTGGAGCTCGTCCATCCACTACCTACAGAAATTGCGACATAAGGCATTGCTGGTGGAGTCATATAAGCTAAACTTGCCATAAACCCAATTAAGCAAGCAACAACTGCTGTATGAATTCCTAAATCCGTACTAGCTGCAATCGTAGTTAACACTGTTGTCACAACCGAAACAGTTACTAAATTCGATGAAAAATTTGTTTGAAGTCCTGCCCAAATGACAAAGACAATGACAATCATCATCGCACTCCATTGATGGAATAACGGAGTTAGTCCACTTTCAATTAAAGGTAATACGCCTAATTCTGGTTTCGTTAATAACGTTCCTAAACTTAAAGTTGCTCCGACTAATAATAAACTTGGCCAGTAAACGCCACGCGTTAAAGCTTCTTGAATTGACATTAACGGTTTTCCATCTTCATGAATACAAGCTAATAAAACAGCTCCAATCATTGGAGGAAATGCCATTCCAGCAGATTTTAAGAAAGCTGCCACACTTGGAGAAACAATTCCTAACCACTCTGGAATAATCCATAAAGCAATCACAATTGAAAAAATAGAAACAATCCATTTTTCTTTTATCGTTACCGCAGGTAAATTTTCCAAGGATTCTAAACTTTGAAAAGTGACTTCTGATAAATCTAATTTCCATAAGCGATGTAAGCTAGCCAACATTCCAACAAAAATACAAATTCCTGCCGGCATCGCAAGTCCCATATATTGAACATTCGAAATACTGATACCAGTTGCCGTATGGTACAATCCCATTGCCGTAATCGCAAAGACATGATTAATCGGCGTCATCGCTGTTCCAATCGCAATCGTCGAAAATAATGTAATTAAAATAAAGGACGCTTGTCGACTCCCTTTTTCTAATCCAAATACCTCCATCATCTCTTCATAAATGGGAAAGACAATCATAAATAAAATTGTCGGTGAAATAAACCAACTAATGACTAACACAGCCCCTAGAAAAGCTCCTAAAAAATGACTCGGACTTTTCTTCGCAAAATTCGTTTTTAAAAACCAACCAACTAACCGTTTCAAAGCAGGCGTCTGTTCTAAAGCATACGTCACTATAAACGTAAATAATAAGAAAACAAATGTACTATTCCCAAAAGAAAGAGAAAACACTTGACTATACGTTACTTTCGGAAGCCATCCTAGTCCTAATAAGATTAAACATAAAACACTTGGCCAGTCGATTCCAACAAATAACCATAATAATAAACAACTCATAAAAATTGCTAATAGGGCAAAAGCACTTCCCGGTATCGCTAATAATTGCCAATCAAAATGTGAATTCATCATCGCAAGAACGATAAAAAGGATACTTAACACTATTGCGCCAGTTTGAAACAAACTTCGCGTTTCTTTTTTCATATTCTACTTCTCAACTTTCATTTATTCCGCTATCCATCCTACCGTATTTTTCTGCAAAATACTAGTAAATCTATCATTTTGATTATAATCGAAAACGAATCGATTTCTTCCACTTTTATCGACTATAGTCGAAATCGTTTGTATTTTTGAATTCCTTCAGAGCATCAAAAAAACGATAGAGCCCTTCCTCTACCGTTTTCTGTTCTTATCTTTAATTTTCTAATTCAACCGCTGGATTCAGTTGGTAACTTTTTCCATAGTCATCTCTAATCACAAATTTATAGTCCACTAAATAACGGCGCATTGTAGCAAAATCATCATATAGTTCCTTAATTTTCTCATTTAATTCCTTCTCATGATAAGTTTCAGAATGATTCTTTAAATGTGCATAAATAAATTCAAAGATTTCCATTTTATTTTTCTGTTTTTTAGGAAGAACCGTAATTTTCCCATCCTTCATAAATCTAAAAATATTTTCTTCTTTCATACGATAACGACTCTAATCCTTATTCATTTTTTTGGCTAGTTTATACTAAATAAAGCAAAAGGACAAGTGAATTTAATAAAATTTTTCCACAGACGAATTGTCAAATCAAATGCAACGCCTATGGTAAGAAACCAAAAAGTTCT
>CAMYBO010000153.1 GCA_947254045.1 uncultured Granulicatella sp.
ATCAAAGATTAAATAAATATCAGAAAAACTATCTGGATTTTCAATCAAAATACGATTTACTTCTTTATTCTTTTTACGGAGAATCTCAATTAAAATTGAAATCGTTTCAAATTCTTCCGAATGAACTTCCGGTAAATGTAATTCACGATACAAATCATAAATAAGAGTCCCATAAGATTGAATGACAATAGGTGAAGATTGATTCCCTTTTTGAGAAAAAAGCTCTCTATGAAACTCTTGAAATTGTCTAATTGAAAATTTTGTTAGCATAACCAAACGTTCTTGCCGTATTTTTTTACGGCAAATATATTTTATCGTAATAACTAGGCAATGTAAGATAGGAGATTATTTTTAGAACTAGTTATTTTACCCCTTTAATAACTTTTCCTGACACACTCAACTCAACGATATAACGTCATAATATTCAATCCTCCCCCCTTAAACGACCTATATAAAAAGGAATTAAGCAACCACACGTCACTTAATCCCTTCAAAAACTTATGAACTAATCTACTACCAACTAAATGATTAATTAGGACATCTCACATTCAATCTATCTCTCTCCACCAACCGTTGAAGTTACAGTTGGATTCGAACTCACTTCTTTGTCTACTCTTGAACTAGCTGCAGCTGTACCTTGAGTTCCCGAAGTCGTAGAACTCACTTCTTCTACTGCCTTCTTCGGTTGATTTGTAGCATTGTTTTCTGATTCTAGTATTTTTGTCGTACTTTCTTCACGACTTACACCTTCTCTACGATTGCCACTATCTGTGTAATGATATCTTTGCGAACTTTCTACCGTTGTTCTTGCTTTTTCAGTCTCTGTTTGAACTTTTTTCACTTCTTGAGGAATGTCTTTTAGCCATTCACCTTTTGCATCAACGGTGTAGCCATCTGGAGTTTTTCCGTTCTTCAATAATTCTCCATTTACTTTGAAGTAATACCACTTACCATCAATTTCAGTCCACGCTTCTTTTGCTCGTTCGCCTGAAGTTCTGTAATAGTAGTTTCCATTCCAGCCTGTTAGCATATGTCCATCATTTGCTAGTACATATTCTTGTTTATCCAGCTGTAATTCTCCAGTCTTCATCTTACCATCACCGTCAAGATAATACCAGTTATCCTTATCTTTGATCCAACCTGTTTTCATCTCTCCTGATTCGGCAAAATAATACCAAGCTTTATCAAGCCAATTCCAGCCTTTTTGCATATCGCCATCTTTGGATAAGTAATACCATTGACCATTCGAACTAGCCCAATCTGTTTCCATTTGACCATAGCTGTTGAAGAAATACCACGAATCATTAATGAACTTCCAGTTTGTTGCCATCTCTCCAGAATCTTGTAAATAGAACCAACGATCACGCCATTTCTTCCATTGGCTTTCTAGCATTGCGCCATTCCCTTTGAAGAAATAATAACGACCCGCAATCTCACTCCACCCAATCGCATGTTCTCCAGTTGCATATTGATACTTCCAAACATCATCTTCCACATACCACTTCGCAGTAAAACTAGGAATTCGAGGATACTGTGTTGAAATATTCTTAAATCCATCTGCTTGAATATTAAATACCGTTGCATTATATTCTGCACTACTCGCCTTAATCAATTCAGCACCATATGATTTCAATTGATTGATAATATCAGTAGCAACTTGATTATTTTTCCAAGGATCATTACTAGATGTTTGAACTACAATAGAAGGATGTAGATTTTTCAGTAAATTAGGCGTATTCGAAAATTTCGCCTCATAATGATGATTAAACTTCATCATATCGACTTTTCCAATGATTGGACCATAATAATCTTCATTACGATAATCAAGATTGTTCAAATCACCAGCAGTGAAGATTTTCTTACCATTCACTGTAATCACACTTATAATCGAATTAGAATTATCATCTACTACTGGTGTTAATTGTCCATTTGTATATTTATTTTCATAATTGTAGAGTTGGATATCCATATCACCTAAAGAAAAATGCGCTTGTTCTTTTGAAATATCTTGAATAACTGGAATTCCCTTTTCACTCGCAAGCGCTAATACCTTGTCATAATTATATTGACTATCCCACAATCTCTCCTTATCCGTAATTCGACTATCACTATAACGCTTCATATATACTTTATTGACGTTAAAATTTTCCATCAATTCATCCGCATTCCCAATATGATCTGAATGAGCATGTGTAATTAAAATAAAATCTAGCGTCTCTACACCCACATTTTTCAAATGACGCATGACACGTTCAGTCATGACATTACGATAATCAGTGTTATCCCCTTCACGATAAGGATAACGAGTGTCGCTATCATCCGGAAAATCATAGTCTTCTCCTGTATCAATCATCGCATAATGTCCATTACTTTCTAGTAAAATCGCATCACTACCTAGATTTGTTGGAGACACATTGATAAAGTGTATCTTACTTCCATTTCCTTCTTGTGCTTGAACTGGATTCATAAAACTAAAAAGTCCAATTGTTGCTAACATCATCCCTGTTTTCCATTTTTTCATTGAATGATTACCTCCCTTATTCCTTTTATAGTATAAAACAATACGAATTTTTTCTCAATGAAATTTTTTCACAAGAAATCCTGATGGTGATCAAATTGATTCCCCCAACAGGATTTGTCGAACAACTAAAAAAGGAATTAAGCAACCTGACGCTGCTTAATTCCTTCACTATAATTGTTTCATCAACCCTATTTGACAAAGAGCCGTGAAAATAACGTCTCATTAAATCAGTACCAAAAAAGAGAGCTTTCGCTCTCTTTTGATTAAAGTTTATTTATGAATTAAACCCATTCACCGTTTTCGTTAACGTTGTATCCATTAACTGTAGTATTTACTGATAATGCACCTGATTCATTAACGTGGTACCATTTTCCACCAACTTCGAACCATTGGCTAGCTTTCATAGCACCTGAATCTTCTAAGTAGTACCAAGTACCGTTATCTTGTAACCAACCAGTTTCCATTACTCCTGATCCATTTAAGAAGTACCATGAACCGTCTACTTTAACCCACCATTTTTGCATTACACCAGTTTCTTGGTCTAAGTAGTACCATGAACCACCGTCGTTAACCCAACCTTTTGCAGTATTACCTTTAGAGTCTACAACATAAGTCCAGCTTCCATTAGCATCTTTATTCCATCCAAATTTTACAACAGCATCTGGAGTTGGAGTGTCAACTGCTAATACATCTTCTAAATTAAATTCAACATTTAATTTTTTGTAAACTGCTTTTGCAGCTTCAACAGCTTTATCAAAAGCTTTTTGAGCTTTGTCTCTTTCTGCTGAAGAGTCAACATACGCTTGTTGTTTTGTACCAACATCTTTTAATTTATCTTCAGCTAATTTTTGTAATTTGCTTAAAGCAACTC
>CAMYBO010000154.1 GCA_947254045.1 uncultured Granulicatella sp.
CGCTGCTTAATTCCTTCACTAAAATTGTTTCATCAACCCTATTTGACAAAGAGCCGAAAAAAGACCAGACAACAGCCTGGTCCAATCGATTCATCTATTATTTTTCTAATGATGCCACTAATAATTCCACTTGTTTCTCTAATTCAGATTTATCTTCATCTGATAGAGTTAAAACTCCTGTTTGAAATCCTGCTCCAATATGAAGTCCCACTGTTTTTTCTAGTGGATTCATACGAATTTTAGTAGCTAATTCTGTTAGAGCACGTAAAACATTTGCTCCACCAGAATGTCCTGCTACACTACTGAATGCAATTAATTTGCTATCAATATAAGCAGGTGGTGCATAAGAAGTACTATCTAATGAACGAGCCATCCAATCTAAACCATTTTTTAAACTTCCTGGTAAACTTCCGTTATATTCAGGAGATACAATCCAAATAGCTTGAGATGCTTCAAAATCTCCACGATACTCTTCTACGATAGCAGGAGCTGGAAATTCAATATCTTGACAGAAAAATGGTACATCTTTAAAACTAATTTGTTTTGTTTGATAACCTTTTTCAACTAATTTTTCTTGTACATAATCAATAATAGTTTGGTTAAAAGATTCTTTTCTCAATGAACCATTAATGAATAATACTTGTTTTGACATTACACACTCTCCTTCTATTAATTAACGTTTTTTCTTTAATTTTTTCAATTTATTTTGTTTTTGACGACGAGCATATTGTTGCATAGCAATTTGACCTAATTTATTACGGCCTCCACCCATGCCTAATTGTCCCATCATCGATTCCATCGCTTGCATATTTCCATTTGACATTTGATTCATCATTTTTTTCGATTCATTAAATTGTTTAATCAAACGGTTTACTTCTGCCAATGGACGAGCTGAACCTGCTGCAATTCTTTTACGTCTTGCTTGAGATAAAATATCTGGATTTTCACGTTCTGCTGGCGTCATTGATAAAACAATAGCTTTCATACGTGCTGTATCTTTTGGATCCACTTTTAAATCATTTAATCCTGGAATTTTATTTAACCCTGGAATCATCTTTAAGATATCTTCCAATGGTCCCATTTTATTCACTTGATCTAATTGGTCGATAAAATCATTAAAGTCAAATGTATTAGCTTTAATTTTATCTGCCATTTCTTGAGCTTTTGCTTCATCAAAATCTTGTTGGGCTTTTTCAATTAAAGTCATGATATCGCCCATACCAAGAATACGAGAAGCCATACGTTCAGGATAGAAAATTTCAAAATCTTCTAATTTTTCTCCACGTCCAGAGAATTTAATTGGTTTTCCTGTTACAGAACGAATCGACAGAGCTGCACCACCACGAGTGTCCCCATCTAATTTTGTTAAAATAACCCCTGTAATATCTAAGCGCTCATTAAATGTTTCAGCAACATTTACAGCATCTTGCCCTGTCATTGCATCGACAACTAATAAGATTTCATTTGGATTTGCAACAGCTTTAATATTTTGTAATTCTTCCATTAAAGCTTCATCGATATGTAAACGACCTGCCGTGTCGATGATAACTAAGTCACGACCTTCAATAGTCGCACGTTCAATCGCTTGTCTAGCAATCTCAACAGGATTTACATCAGTTCCTAATGAAAATACTGGATAATTTAATTGTTTCCCTAACGTTTGTAATTGATCAATAGCGGCTGGACGGTATACGTCGGCTGCTACTAATAATGGGCGTTTGTTTTCATGTTTTGCTAAAAATGAAGCTAATTTACCAGCAGTAGTTGTTTTACCTGCCCCTTGTAAACCGACCATCATTACAACAGTAGGTGGTTTTGGTGAAAATTGGAATGGAGCTTGTTCTCCACCCATCAATTCTGTTAATTCTTCATTAACAATTTTTACAACTTGTTGTGCTGGAGATAGAGCTTCTAATACATTAGAACCTAAAGCACGTTCATTTACTTTTCGTACAAAATCTTTTACAACTTTAAAATTAACGTCCGCTTCTAATAAAGCTAAACGAACTTCACGCATCATTTGTTTTAAATCAGCTTCGGTAATTTTCCCTTTTTTCGTTACCGAACCCATCGCATTTTGCAAGCGATCTGATAATCCTTCAAATGCCATTTTCTCACTCCTCAATCTGGCTTATTTATTCATTTCTTGTAAGTCTGTCATCAATTGTTGCAATTGACAATCATTTGGATAATGTTCTTTGATATGCTGTTCAATGCCATCATAGATAGCTTGTCTTTTATAAAAATCATTCACTAAATGTAGTTCCTGTTCGTAATCTTCTAATAATTGAGCAGATCGTCGAATATTATCATATACGGCTTGTCGACTAACCTCGAATTCTTCTGCAATTTCTCCAAGAGAATAATCTTCTCCGTAATATAATTCCATATATCCTAGTTGTTTTTCAGTCAAAAGTTTGCCATAAAATTCTAACAACAAATTCATCTGAGTTGTCTTTTCAATTTCCATTGCCATCCTCCTGCTTTTAAACTCACCTTCTAATTATAACAAAAACTAGCGTTTATGCCAATTGCTATGAAAATTAGAACTATTTTTCAGCCTCTAAAATTTGAGCTGTTTTTTCAAACGTATTTCCATTTCGAATCGTAATCTTTTTATAAAATTCTTGCTTTATTAACTATTTATGATAAGTTGTCTTTAAATACTCTGCTTCATCGAATTTTCCCTAAAAGACAGCATGATTTCCTATATATACTACCTCATTATGAAAGTTTGCTTTGTTAAGAAACTCTAATATCGAGCTTTTATCTAATTGATAAGAAAAGAATAATACATCTCTTCTAGCCAACTCTTCATTCCGCCACGCTGGTAAGTTTGCTTTTTCTTTTAAATATTCTTCTTTCGTCAATAGAGCAAAAGGAATTGAAACCTCATAATGACTCTCTAGTAAATCTTTTATTTTGCAAATACAATTATCGAATGTATCAGTACTACTAAAAAATAAATTACCACTATTAATATATGAATGAACATTTTCAAAGTTCAAATTTTCTAATAATACTTTCAATTCACTCATTGCTACTTTATTCTTATCACCAATATTTATTCCACGTAGTAAAAGGATGTATCTCACTTTACAATTTCCTTTATTTAAAATTTCCTTTAATGATTATACGCCAAAAATCAAATTGTTAATATCAAACAATATCCTTTGTTTGATACCGAATCATATACATACAATTTTTTAGTACCTTTTAGGGCAACGTATTTATAAATAAAACGTTTCTCCTTTAACAGATTCTCTATTTAACAGATTCTCTATTTGATTTTGTTTTTCTTTTAATACTTGATCTGTCTCTTATACACATCTCCGAGCCCACGAGACTATTGCGC
Organism: uncultured Granulicatella sp.; assembly: GCA_947254045.1. Lineage (GTDB taxonomy): Bacteria > Bacillota > Bacilli > Lactobacillales > Aerococcaceae > Granulicatella. The sequence continues at coordinate 3,356 of CAMYBO010000154.1, forward strand.
TCATCTC
>CAMYBO010000155.1 GCA_947254045.1 uncultured Granulicatella sp.
GAGTTAGTTTATGATGTGCCAAGTATTAGTGTGGCAAGTCTATCTGAAGAAATTCAAAATAATACACTAGTCATTAATGGATTATCGAAATCTGTCGCAATGACAGGTTGGAGATTAGGATATGCTTTTGGTCCAATTGAAGTGATTCGTGCATTGAATGATTTAACAAGTCATACGACGAGTAATCCAGCTGCAGTTGTTCAGTATGCTGCGATTCGTGCTTTTCAGGAAGATTTACAAGAAGATAAAGAAGCGATGCGTGTTCAATTCCAAAAGAGGATCGAATTATTCCACTCATTAATTCAGGAAATTCCTGGCATGTCATGTGTGAAACCAGGAGGAGCCTTTTATCTATTTGTGAATATTCAAGAAGCAATGAAAATAGTTGGAGTTGAAACTTCAGATGCATTTGCTTTAAAATTATTAGAGGAAGTTGGAGTGGCGACCGTGTCAGGTGAAAACTTCGGTTGTACTGGTTACTTGCGATTAAGTTGCGCAAGTAGTGAAGAAGAACTAAAAAATGCCGCTCAAAGAATGAATCAATTTATTAGAAATTATTTGTAGAAAGAGGGATTATTTTGAAAAAAATCAGAATGAACCAAGCAAAAGATTACGTTGGACAAACTGTCTTAATTGGAGCTTGGGTAGCTAATAAACGTTCAAGTGGGAAAATTGCTTTCTTACAATTACGTGATGGAGCAGCTTATTTCCAAGGAATTGTTGTTAAAAGTGATGTTCCAGAAGAAGTATTTGAAACAGCTAAATCATTAACACAAGAAACTGCGGTTTATGTAACAGGGGTTGTTCAAGAAGATACTCGTTCAAAATTAGGGTATGAATTATTAGTAACTGGTCTAGAAGTGATTGGTGAAAGTCATGAATATCCAATTACTCCAAAAGAACATGGTACTGACTTCTTAATGGACCACCGTCATTTATGGTTACGTTCTAGTAAACAACATGCGATTATGCAAATTCGTAATGCGATTATTTATGCTTCATATGAATTCTTTGATCAAAATGGATTTATTAAGTTTGATAGTCCAATTTTATCTGGAAATGCAGCAGAAAATACAACTGAATTATTTGAAACAGATTATTTTGGAGATCCAGCTTTCCTATCTCAATCAGGTCAATTATACTTAGAAGCTGGTGCAATGGCATTTGGTCCAGTATTTGACTTTGGACCAGTATTCCGTGCTGAAAAATCAAAAACTCGTCGTCACTTAACAGAATTCTGGATGATGGATGCGGAATATCCATTCGTAACTCATGACGAATCATTAGATTTACAAGAAGCTTATGTAAAAGCATTAATTCAAGGAGTGTTAGACCGTGCTCCTCATGCTCTTGAAACTTTAGAAAGAGATGTAGAATTATTGAAGAAATATGTCAGTGAACCATTTAAACGTATTTCTTATGATGAAGCAATCGATTTATTACAAGCTCATGAAGCAGATGAAGATACAGATTATGAACATTTAGAACATGGAGATGACTTTGGTTCTCCACACGAAACTTGGATTTCAAACCATTTTGGAGTGCCAACATTCGTTATGAACTATCCAGCAGATATTAAAGCATTCTACATGAAGCCAGTACCTGGTAATGAAAGCCGTGTATTATGTGCGGACTTATTAGCTCCAGAAGGATATGGAGAAATTATTGGTGGTTCAGAGCGTGAAGTGGACTACGATAAATTATATGAAAAAATTAAAGAGAATGGCTTAAATCCAGATGATTACGCATTCTACTTAGATTTAAGAAAATATGGTTCAGTTCCTCATGCTGGATTTGGACTAGGGTTAGAAAGAATGGTAACATTCGTTGCAGGAACAAAACATATTCGTGAAGCAATTCCATTCCCACGTTTATTAAACCGTATTTTCCCATAAAATAGACAATTTCAAACCGATTTTTAGAATTTCTAGAAATCGGTTTTTATGTCAGAAAAAGAGGTGAAAATTTTGGAACAAACATTTCAACAATTTTGGATGTATCAAGGAGGAACAACCGTTCCAAATCCATTCATCCGTTATTATCAACAATTACAATTAACGGCACAAGAATGCCTAATGCTTTCTTGGTGGTTACAACATTCAACTTCCGAATATTTTCCATTGAATGTCGAAGAAGTATGTGATGTTTTTTCTGTTTCGGAAAATACTTTATTTCAAATCATACAGCATTTATTAGATCGACATGTGGTATCTGTTACTCAAAAAGAAAATGAAGAAGGAAAAAGAGAGGAGTATTATAGTTTAGCTCCTTTATTTCAACAATTAGAAATTTTACATCGACAAGAAGTCACAAAAAAAGAAGAAAAAGATAATCCAAATTTAATTTTCATGATTGAAAAAGAATTTGGTAGACCGATTAGTTCGTATGAAATTCAAATGATTAAAAGTTGGATTGATAAAGATGAATATTCTTATGAGTTAATTTTAGCTGCTTTAAAAGAAGCTGTTTTAAATCAAGTATTTACGTTGAAGTATATGGATAAGATTTTATTAACGTGGCAAAGAAAAGGGTTCAAAACGGTTCAACAAGTGATTCAAGATAAGAATCGTTCAAGAAATGGACAGTTTACAGCAAAATCAAAAGAAATAACTCCGATTCCTCAAGTGCCATTAGATAATTGGTTGGATTAATGGAGGAAGGCTATGTTATCAAAAATAAAAACAATTGAAGCCGTTCAAACGATGGGAGATTTATTTCCAGATGCTCATTGTGAGCTAAAACATCGCAATGCTTTTGAGCTGCTGATTGCTACGATTCTAAGTGCTCAAGCAACGGATGTAGGTGTGAATAAAGTTACTCCTAAATTATTTGAGAGATTTCCAACTCCTGCTCATTTAGCAGCTGCTAGTGAGGAGTCAGTAATTGAATGCATACAGTCATTGGGATTGTATCGAAGTAAGGCAAAAAATATTCGTCTCTGTGCGCAACAACTTATGGAACGATTTAACGGAGAAGTTCCTAAAATAAGAGAAGAATTAGTGAGTTTAGCAGGTGTAGGTAGAAAAACTGCCAATGTAGTCATGAGTGTTGCTTTTAACATTCCAGCATTTGCAGTAGATACGCATGTTGAAAGAATTTCAAAACGATTACAGATTTGTAGACAAAAAGATACCGTATTAGAAGTAGAAGAAGCTTTATGTCGTAAAATTCCAAAAGAATTATGGTCGAGAGCGCATCATTGGATGATTTTCTTTGGAAGATATCATTGCATTGCTCGAAAACCAAAGTGTCACGAATGTCCATTATTAGAAATGTGTGCGTTTGGAAAAAGAGAAGTGTAAAATCTGTCTCTTATACACATCTGAC
>CAMYBO010000156.1 GCA_947254045.1 uncultured Granulicatella sp.
CCATAAAACATGTTAGTAGTTATTGCTAACATGTTTTATTTATTATGAAGAAATTAAGAAAAATAGGGTTTTCCTACAAAATTGAACAATCCATGGTATAATGAATCAAGAGAAAAGAAGAAAGAGTGAACGACATGTCGAAAGCAATAGGATTCATTGATTCGGGTGTAGGAGGATTGACTGTTTTAAAAGAAGCCTTGAAACAATTACCTCATGAATCAATGATTTTTTTAGGAGATTCTGCAAGATGCCCGTATGGAAATCGAACAGTTGAAGAAATCAGAAAATTTACAAAAGAAATGGTTCAATTTCTCCTTAAAAAAGATGTAAAGATGTTTGTGATTGCCTGTAATACCGCAACAGCAGTGATCCTAGAAGAATTACAAGAAACATTAGATATTCCGGTAGTGGGCGTGATTCAGCCAGGAAGTTTAGCAGCGATTAAACAAACAAAATCACAGAAAATTGCAGTATTAGGAACTCATGCAACGATTCAAAGTGATGTATATCGTAAAACATTACAAAAGAAAAATCACCAATTAATGGTGACCAGTTTAGAATGTCCAAAATTTGTTCCTTTAGTAGAAAGTAATCAGACGGATTCTCCAATTGCTAAAAAAGTGGTCGCACAAACATTACAACCTTTAATGGGAAAAGAATTCGATACTTTAATATTAGGATGTACTCATTATCCTTTACTAAAGCAAAGAATCCAAGCAGTTGTGGGACCTCAAGTTACATTAATCGATTCAGGTGCAGAAACGGTTTCTACCGTTAGTGCGTTATTAGATTTTAATCATTTAGCAGAAAATTATGAAACGAATCCTTCTCCAACATTAGAAATTTATACAACTGGTTCACCTATTTTATTTAAAGAAATTGCAGAAAATTGGTTGAATAGAAGTCCGTTAACTGTTGAGAAAGTGAGTTTAGAACCTTACAAGGAGGAAGATATGTCTCAAAAAGAATTAGTAATTGCAACGAAAAATGCTGGTAAAGCAAAGGAGTTTGCTAGTATTTTCGAACCAAAAGGATATAGTGTCAAAACATTATTAGATTTTCCAGAATTAGAAGATGTTGCAGAAACAGGTCATACATTTGAAGAAAATGCCCGTTTAAAAGCAGAAACTATTGCAGAAAGACTACAAAAAATTGTATTAGCAGATGATTCTGGATTATGTGTGGATGCTTTAGAGGGACAACCTGGTGTTTATTCTGCAAGATATGCAGGAAATCAAAAAAGTGATGCTGCAAATAATGCAAAATTATTAGCTGAACTAGGAGAATTACCTTCTGATAAAAGAAGTGCACATTTCCATTGCTGTTTAGTAATGGCTGCACCCAATCACGAATCTTTAGTCGTTGAAGGGATTTGTGACGGAGAAATTGCGAAATTTCCTTCAGGAGAAGGCGGATTTGGATATGATCCATTATTCTTCGTCCCTGAAATCCAAAAAACATTTGGGAAATTATCTCGTGAAGAAAAAAATCAAATCAGCCACCGTGCAAAAGCTGTCAACTTATTAGTGGAAAAATGGGAAGAATGGCTAGTATCTGTAAATCATAAGTAAGAGGTGAACGTATGAAAATTATTATTATGAGTGATAACCATGGACAAAAAATGGCATTACAAAAAGTATTTGAACACTATCAATCAGAATCAGATATTCGTTTTATTCATTGTGGAGATTCAGAGTTTCCTTATGAAGATGAAATTTTTCAAGGCTGCCTTCGAGTAACGGGAAATTGTGATTATGATACAAATTATCCGGAAGTAGAAGTGTTTGAAGAAGGTGGCATTCGATTTTTAGTAACTCATGGTCATATGCAAGCGGTCAATAGTGGGGTGTATCGCTTAGCAAAATTTGCAAAAGAACAAGGAGTTCAAGTAGCTTTCTATGGTCATACACATAAATTGTATGAGGAAACGTATGAAGGCGTATTATGTATAAATTCAGGAAGTGTTTCTTATCCAAGAGGACATTTTGCAATGACTCCAACTTATGCTATTTTAACGATTCATTCAGAATCAGAAATTGATTTACAATATTTTGATATGAAGCATCAACCATTAGAGGGACTTCATTATACGTATCATTTAGATGCAGAAAGAGGATTTATTCATGATTAATCGAGTAGTACAAGACTTATTACTAGAAGAAAAGGATAAATTATTTATTGTAGCAGATAAAGTAGCGATTTTGGAAGAAGATCATACATTAGATCATGCCATGTTAGTTTTAACTCATGTTCGTTATTCGCTTATTCCAGTTGTGAATCGCCAAAATAAATTAACCGGATTAATTTCATTAGCGATGATTTTAAATCAAGTGGCGACATTAGAAGAGGTTGATTTAAGTCGATTACATGATTTTCAAGTAAAAGAAGCCATGGAAACAGAATTTCCAACGATTACATTTAATACAGATATTGAAGATGTTTTGAATGAATTAGTCGATCATAGTTTCTTATGTATAACAAATGATGAACAAGAATTTGTAGGGATTGTGACTAGAAAAGAAGTATTAAAACGAGTGAATTATATGGTTCATGAATTGAATAGAAAATATGAATTAGTCGAAAAATAATAAAATGTTACTCCTTTTTACGGGAGTAACATTTTTATTTACTAGTAATATTTAGCGCAGTATTACTTGTTGGAAGAGAAATACCTGCTTCAATTAAAGCTTCTTGATATAATTTTAAGAATTGATTATAAATCATGTGTTGTTTTCCATTTTTTGTAAAAATACTAATTTTGAAAACAAATTGCCCATTTGGAAGAGTTTGTGGACCGATAATAGTTGGGCCTTTTACAATTTCAGGATATTGTGAAGCGTTCTTTGTATTTACAAGATCGACTGTATCGTAAACAATGGTTAAATCTACATCATTATACAGCGGGATTTCAATTAAGGCTCTCATATCTCCTCTAGATTGATTACTAACAACAGAAATGCTACGGTTTGGAATGAAATGAAGAGTTCCATCAAATCCACGTACTTGAGTTGTTCTTACTCCAACACTTGCGACTGTTCCTGTAACTGAACCAATAATGACTGTATCTCCAACATCATATTGGCGTTCTAGTAAAATAAAGAAACCATTAACGACATCGCTTAAAAATCCCTGAGCACCTAAACCAATAGCAACCCCAGCAATTCCTGCACCAGCTAATAAGCTTGTAATAGGAATTCCTAAAATGACTAAAATCCAATAAATTAAAACAAAGTAAAGTAAGTAGTCTAAACAGTTCTCTAATAATCTCATTAAAGTGTTTTTACGAGCAATACTTTGTGAGGATAATCGAATCGATGAAAGAAC
>CAMYBO010000157.1 GCA_947254045.1 uncultured Granulicatella sp.
ATAGTCTCGTGGGCTCGGAGATGTGTATAAGAGACAGGTATATTCTTCGCCTTGAATTTTTTGAAGCATTAATAGTAAATTAGGAGACTGATGGATTTCTTTTAATAAATCAATCACTTCCATCGAATTCATTTCTTCAGTTGTTAAGGATCGACCATTTAACCATTCTTGAGCTGTTAGAACATCTCCATTTCCAGCTCTCTTGGTCCACATAAGTTTAGGGGCAATTCCCTCGCCTGACAATGCAGCTAAAAATGGTGAAGAATTTCTTTTTAAAAAAACTCTCTCCTGCGCTCTCACTGCCATATAGGCTTGTCCGGTATCTCCCCCAATTGGATGTAATTCCCATCCTGCATCCATATTTTGTTCCATATTTCTATCCCTACCGACCATTTCTTGAGTTTATTCGTTATCTTTCATTTTATGCTGTCCCAATGTTTCCGTCAAGCTTCACGGTTAAAATCTATCTTCTTTTCTTTTTACGATTTAGACGTGGTTTTAAATAACCATATAAAAATCCAGCAGATAATACGGGATACCATAAAAGTCCTGCTAATACGAAAGCATTTCTCGAGACTAAAGCTGTTACTACGCTAATAATGATACTTGCTCCAATAACTAATTGTAAAACAACTCCAATAAAATCATCCATCATCTCTTTTGGCTCAAATAAGGAATGAATATAAATCGAAGGAGCTTTAGGATGTTTGTATAAAGAAGTAAATTGGAAACAAATCACCAACATCATAATCGATTGAATCGCTAGAATCCAATACCAAATAGAACTAGCAAATGATAACAACACCGTCACAACTATCATTTGAAGGAATACTGAAACATAGTTGGAACTTCTTAACGCTGTTCGAACTAATAAATAACGATAGGGGTGAATACGATTCGGTGTTAAACGTTTGACGAAAATATCCAATGATTGGTTTCTCTTCGCTTGATGCTTCTTCAAAAACGGCACATCTACAAATAATGCAATCACTCTGAAAATTCTTTGTTGACGTGCTTGCTCTTTTTGAATCATTTCATTCCAGTCTAAGTTCACCGTTTTAGCAGCCGCAAAACGATAAAGCCCAATTGAAAGAAGTACCAACATTACTGTCATCAATAGAGAGACCACTTCAGGAATAAAAGAAAGAATTCCAAATAAGCAAATACTGTTCACACAATATAGTGCTACATTATAGTAGGAATGCTTCGGTAATTTCCCTTCAAAAATTGATTTCTGAATCATAAAATGGAATCCTTTTAGGGATAATAGAGTGACAAAAATCGCAATAAATGGAATCATTCCGTTCCCATATGCTTGCATAAAAATCGGCAACACAAAAATCGTTGCAATAAAATTCATCACTAATGGAAAAATCCAACTATATCGAATCGCACGTTTAAAATAAGGCTCAAAGTCTTCTCCAATCACACTTAAAAAGTGTAAATCAGCCTCTTCTAAATAAGTTGCGATTTCACCAAATAATGGAAAAACAGCTAGTAATAAACTTACAAATAAGATCAAAGGCCATTCTAAAATACAAATCGTTTTTAACCAAGTTGAATATTGAAATAATAGAAAGCCAAACAAGAAGAAAACAACAATCATAAAATGATCGTTCATCATATATTTGGCATATTTCATTACTTTTTTCTGATAAGTCTTAAAACGACTTCCCCACAATTGTTCACTATTCATGATGATCACCTGTATTCGTTGTTAATGCAAAATACACGTCTTCTAATGAAGTTTCATCAATTCGAACTTCGCCTTTAAGCGTTTCTAAATCTCCTTGTGCTTGAACCAATCCATCATGTAATACAATGAAACGATCACAATATTTTTCTGCCGTATCTAGCACATGCGTAGACATTAAGATTGCTGCACCAAATTCTTTTTTCTCTCTTAAAACTTTTAATAATGTTCGAATTCCTAATGGATCCAATCCTAAAAATGGTTCATCTACCACATATAATGGAACGTCTAACATTAAGGCACAAACAATGAGTACCTTTTGCTTCATTCCTTTAGAAAAATAAGCTGGAAACCAATCTAATTGTTTCGTTAAACGAAATTGCTCTACTAATTCCATCGCGCGGTGCATTGTTTCTGGTGTATCTTGTTGATACGCACGAGCTGTTAATTCAATATGCTCTCTAAACGTTAATTCTTCATATAACACTGGTGTCTCTGGAATCACTGCAATCAATTTACGATAATCACGAACACTTTCTGCCACCGTATGTCCTTGAATCGAAATTTCTCCTGAAAATGGTTGAATAAAATTTGTAATACATTTAATCGTTGTACTTTTCCCAGCCCCATTTAATCCAATGAGTCCACAAATTTCTCCTGATTTCACTTCAAAAGAAATATTTTTAATGACAGGAACTTGAGTATAACCAGCTGTCATATGATCTACTTTTAATGTCATAACTTTCTCCAATCCTACACAATTTAGCATTATTATATCAAAAATTTAGCTTAGTTCCTAGAAACTTTCATTTGAAGAAAAACTTCTCGATTTCATTGCATTCCACTACTACACGTGGTACGATTTGTCTATATCAATCAAGGAGGTTTTTAAGATGTCAGATTGTATTTTTGATAAAATTATTTCTAAAGAAATTCCAGCACACATTGTGTATGAAGATGAGGTAGTCATTTCCTTTTTAGACTTAGGGCAAGTAACACCTGGTCACACATTAGTCGTGCCTAAAAAACACGTAAAAGATATTTTTGAATATGATGAAGAATTAGCTGCAGCTGTATTTAGCAGAATCCCAAAAATTGCTCGTGCTTTAAAAGCAATGAACCCAGAAGTAAAAGGGGTAAATATTTTAAACAATAATGGTGAAGTAGCTTTTCAAAGTGTATTCCACTCTCATATCCATTTAATCCCTCGTTATAAACACGAAGAAGGTTTTGGATTAAAATGGGAAACTCATGACTATTCTCACGAGAAATTAGCAACTATCGCACAAAACATTGCCAAACATGTGGAGGGATAAATATAAAAGTCATTTATGTATTAGATAAAAACAATGGTATCCTTTTCAATCATCGTCGCCAATCAAGAGTTGCTTTTTAGTTGAAAACATTGTAAACAAAGTAAATCAAGAAAATGGAACTTTATATGTTTCAGATTATTCTAAAAAATTATTTAAAGGGACAGATGCTTCTATCCAGTCATTAGCTGAGTTTAATCTTTCTGTCGCAAAAGAAAATGATTTTGTTTTTATTGAAAATGAAAATATTCAACTTGACGATTTTAAAGGCGAGCTAGATTATTATTTCTATAAATGGCCAAGTGTTTATC
>CAMYBO010000158.1 GCA_947254045.1 uncultured Granulicatella sp.
AAAGAAAGCAAATTCACAAAAAATGTCCCTTCGTAAACGATACTTTTTTTAATATTTCTTCTGTATTTTTTACATTTGTGAAGACTGTGTTTTAACAAATTTATAGAATAAATTACAAACAAAAAGCTTGCATACGATATATCGTAAACAAGCTTTTTATATTATTCTTTTTCCGCATGAGTCTTCCCTTGTGCTTTTGCTTGAGATTCACTCATTTCTACTACTTTTGCTTTGTTCGTTTTTGCAGGCATTCGATTTTTATCATACCAATAAACTGTAGCTTTTCCTTCGTTTGCTACATACACTGTACGATCATTCTTACTTTTGACTGTACTTTGAGTAGTCTCTTGGCGCTCACTTGTTATAGTTGGTTCAGCTAAACCTGTTTGATAATCTAATGTTCCATTTGGTGCATCATTATTTAAAATGACTCTAGTTGTTCCATCTTCATTCACTTCTTCAATGGAAGTATTAAATTGAATCGGAATCAGTCTTCCATTGGCAGATATTCCAGTATATTGTAATTCTACTTGGCGTGGAATTAGTTCTGAATCTGTATAAAGCGGTGTTACTCGATAATCTAACCATGCATTTTTATTTTGTTTTAACCATGCAGCTAATTTTTCTTCATAAAATAACATGGCTACAGGATTTTTTTCATCCGTTCCTGTCATACTTCCAGTATTTAAATAAGCTGTCATCGGTGTTAAGTTTCTAAGTTCATCATTTAATCCACTAAATTGATAACCTACTAGATGACCACGATTCATAAACCAAGCTTTTTTCCCTGTATAATCTACTGGAAATTTAAAGTTATGCCAACCAACTGGGTCGACATTAATTTTGCTTTCTCTTTGTTCTGTTGGCTTATCATCATAGCGCAATTGAATATGTGCTTGTGTCGAACGTTTATAAGAATCCAATTCCCCTAATACCAATTGTTTTTCTTTTTTAAACGGTAATAGAGATGCTGGTAAATCATGTGATTGTTCAACCTTGCCAGTTGTCGTACTTGTTCCTTGTTGAGTATTTGTTGAACAAGCAACGAATGTTAACGAGGTCATCCATAAAAGAAAGAGTTTAAAAAAGCGATTTTTCATATCAGTCTCCTTTTATATTTATTCCTTCCAACGAATAGGAGTTTGTCCTTGTTGGATTAACATTTCATTTACTTTACTAAATGGTTTACTTCCAAAGAATCCTCGATAAGCAGATAACGGGCTTGGATGAGGAGCTTTTAAAATGACATGACTCGGATTCGTAATCAGTTTTTCCTTATCCTGAGCTGGTTTACCCCAAAGGATGAAAATCACTGGATGGTTCAATTCATTTAATGACTCAATGAGTCGATTCGTTAATGTTTCCCAGCCTTTTCCTTTATGACTATTCGCATTTCCTTCTTCTACTGTTAAAACGGTATTTAACAAAAATACCCCTTGTTTTGCCCAATGAGATAAATCCCCTTCTGTTGGCAGTTCTCCACCTAAATCCTCTTGTAATTCTTTATAAATATTTCTTAGCGATGGGGGAAGTTGAGTTCCTTTTTGAACAGAAAAGCTTAATCCATGCGCTTGTCCAAAACCATGATAAGGATCTTGTCCTAAAATGACGACTTTCACTGACTCAAATGGTGTTAATTCTAAAGCTCTGAAAACATTTTTTTCTTCAGGAAATACTCTGACTTCTTCTCTTCTTTTTTGAACAAAAGCTTGCAACTCCTGATAATAGTCTTTTTGCATTTCTTCTGCTAAAATTTCATTCCAAGTCAACATTGTTAATCCTCAATTTTTTGATAAATTTCAAAGGTATGTGGATAAATATTTTTTTCATCCACTGTTCCGTCCATACTTTTGACTTTTACAAATTTTTCCCATGGAAAATCTTTTGGAAAATACGTATCCCCGTCAAATTGCGCATGAATTTTTGTGCAATAAAGTGTATTTACTTCATGTTTTAAAGAATCAAATAAAACTGCTCCACCAATAATGTAAATATCTTCATGTTTGGCATCTTCTACCAAAGTTTCAATATCAGTAACAACTTCTGCTCCATTTGCATCATAAGCTGCTTGATAAGATACAATGATACTGTGTCTTCTTGGTAATAATCTCTTCCCCATACCTTCAAAAGTATTTCGCCCCATTACAATCGTTTGATCTAATGTGACTTCTTTGAAAAATTTCAAGTCATTTGGTAAGTGCCATGGTAAAACTCCTTCTTTTCCAATAACACCATTTTCATCTTGTGCCCAAATATAAATTAACATGCAATTTCCTCCTTTGGATTAAACAGCAATTGGTGCTTTAATCGTTGGATGACATTCATATCCTTCCAATACAACATCAGCAACTTCTAAATCATATAATGATTTTTCAGGATGTTTTAACACTAATTGTGGTAATTCAAAAGGTTCACGACTTAATTGAAGATCCACTTGCTCTAAGTGATTTAAATACAAGTGAGCATCTCCTAAAGTATGAACAAACTCTCCAACTTCTAATCCTACTTCGTTTGCAATCAAATGCGTTAATAATGCATAACTCGCAATATTAAATGGCACACCTAAAAAGACATCTGCACTACGTTGATATAATTGGCAGCTTAACTTGCCATCTGCCACATAAAATTGAAACATTGTGTGACATGGAGGTAAAGCCATACTTGGAACATCTTCTGGATTCCATGCAGATACTAATAGTCTTCTTGAATCAGGAGAAGTTTTCAACATCTCAATGACTTGCGTTAGTTGGTCAATCGTTTCACCTTGAGTCGTTTTCCAATGTCTCCATTGTGATCCGTAAATATTTCCTAATTCTCCATATTTTGCAGCAAAGTCGTCCTCATTTAAAATTCTTTGACAAAATGTTTCTAATTCTTTTTCATACACTTCTTTAAACTCTGGATCTTGTAAACTTCTACGACCAAAATCTGTCATATCTTCTCCAGTATAATCAGCTGACTCTACATAGCGTTTAAAAGCCCACTCATCCCAAATATGATTATTATGTTGTAATAAATAACGGATATTTGTATCTCCTTTAATAAACCATAATAACTCACTTTTAATGAGTCCAAATGGAACTCTTTTAGTCGTTAAAATTGGAAATCCTTTTGACAAATCAAATCGCATTTGATAACCAAAAATACTCTTTGTTCCAGTACCAGTACGGTCTGATTTTTCAACTCCTTCTTGTTTAATTTTTTCTAGTAATTCTAAATATTGTTTCATCTGATGAGCTCCCTACTGTTAAACTAATTCAGCTAAATATTCCC
>CAMYBO010000159.1 GCA_947254045.1 uncultured Granulicatella sp.
TTTTGTAAATACAAAAATATCGCCTCAATCATCAGAGACTATTTCTCTTGAATGAGGTCGATATTCTTTCATTATTTGATTAATTTAATGATAAATAAGTTTCCACTACATTTTCAACAGTGAATCCATATTCTTTCATCACAGTATTTCCATTACCAGAAGATCCGAATTTATCAATCGTTACTAATTCTCCATCGAATCCTACATAACGATGCCATCCTAGGCTTGCACCCATTTCAATTGCAACACGTTTGCGAACTGAACTTGGTAATACAGCTTCTTGATATTCTTTTGATTGTTCTTCGAAACGATTCATTGCTGGCATTGAAACAACTGAAACATCATGTCCTGTTTCTCTTAATACTTTTTGTGCTTCTACTGCTAGACTTACTTCAGAACCTGTTGCAATCAGAATTCCTTCTGGAACTTCTCCTTGTTGAGGACTTACAACATATGCTCCTTTATCCACTCCATCAAAAGCTAATTCTAATGAATGTTCCAATACTGGAAGATTTTGTCTTGATAAGACTAATAAAGATGGTCTAATTGTATCTTCTAAAGCAACTTTCCAAGAAGCAGCTACTTCATTACCATCTGCTGGTCTAAATACATTCGTATTAGGTGTTGCACGGAATGCAGCTAATTGTTCAACTGGTTCATGAGTCGGACCATCTTCACCAACTGCAACTGAATCATGTGTATAAACATAAATAGTTGGTAAATTAGAAAGCGCAGCTACACGCATGGCTGGTTTCACATAGTCTGCAAATACAAAGAATGTACCAATATATCCTCTAGTACCACCATGGAATAAAATACCATTTAATGCAGCACCCATTGAGAATTCACGTACTCCAAACCAAATATTTCGTCCAGCATAATTGCTAGCTTCAAAATCCGTCTCTGCTTTATTCATAGTATTATTTGAAGAAGATAAGTCAGCTGATCCTCCCCAGAATGATGGAATATGTTTTCCTAATTCTTGAATCACTTCTTGACTTGTTACACGAGAAGCTTTTGCGGGACTACCAAATTCATATTTAGGTAAAATTTCTTTCCACTCTAAATCCCATTTTTGTGAGAAACTTTCTTCGAATTGTTTCGCCAATTCAGGATATTCTTTACGATAAGCTTCGAATAATTCTTGCCATTCTTGATAATCGTGTTCACCTGTTTGTACTAATAATTTATCAAAACGATGGGCTACTTCTTCAGGAACTTCAAATGGGGCATAATTCCATCCATAATTTTGTTTCATGATTTTAATGCCTTCTTCTCCTAAAGGAGTTCCATGAACTTTATTCGTTCCTTGTTTTGGAGCACCATATCCAATAATTGTTTTCACTTCGATTAAAGTTGGTTTCTCAGTTTCACCTTGTGCTTCTTCAATCGCTTCTGCAATTTCATCTAAGTCATTTCCATCTTCAACACGGATATAATTCCAACCTTGAGCGATAAAACGGTCTTTTACATTTTCATTGAATGATTTTGATAATTCACCATCTAATGTAATATCATTTGAATCGTATAAGACAATTAATTTATTTAATTTTAAAGTACCTGCTAGAGAAGTTGCCTCATAAGAAACACCTTCCATTAAGTCTCCATCCCCACACATCACATAAGTATGGTGATCTACAATTGGAAATCCTGGACGATTATAAGTTGCAGCTAAATGTGCTTCAGCCATAGCCATCCCTACACCATTAGCGAACCCTTGCCCTAGAGGTCCAGTTGTTGCCTCTACTCCATCAGTGTGACCAACTTCAGGGTGTCCTGGAGTTTTACTATTAAATTGACGGAAATTTTTTACATCCTCAATTGAAACTTGATAGCCTGATAAATGTAATAATGAATATAAGAGTGCTGAACCATGTCCACCTGATAAAACAAAGCGATCACGATCGACCCACTTAGATTGTTTTGGATTTACTTTTAAATATTTTGACCATAATACATAAGCCATCGGAGCAGCACCCATTGGTAACCCTGGATGTCCAGAATTTGCGGCTTGAATGGCATCCACACTCATTGTACGAATCGTATCTACTGCTAATTTATCTACTTTATCAAACATATTAACACTCCTATTCAAATGATAAATTTATTTATTTCTTAATTTAATGAAATATTTACTCTGCGTTACGATTATGTAATCCTTTTTCTCTTTGAATTTGTTTCAATTTTTCAGGAGTTACATCGTTTCCTTCTTCATCAACTACTTTTAAGCCTTCAATATGATTTCTCATTCCTCCACGGAATGCTTCTAAATATTTTTGACGTAATAACAATTGTTCAGCTTGTTCAGCTTGAGTTAAACCAACTGTTTTTTTTTACGAGCTAATTCATTGATTCTTTCGATTTTTTTAGGATCTAACATATCAGACTTCCTTTCTAACATTCAATATCTACCCATTTATCATACCATTATTTGGATAAAAAGAAAACATTCTATTATACGAACATTTGTTTGATTTAGCATTCAATTTATGCTATGATTACGTAAAAGATATAGAGAAGGTGATACAATGTCAAATGGAAAAGATTCAAAGCAAATTGATGTCCTACGTTTTATATATGAAGAAGTTAAAGAACATGGTTATCCACCTACAGTTCGAGAAATCTGTAATGCTGTTGGACTCTCTTCTACTTCAACTGTACATGGACACCTTTCTCGTTTAGAAAAGAATGGATATATTCAACGAGATCCTAGTAAACCTAGAGCGATTGAATTAACACAAATTGGACTAAAAGCAATCGGAGCTACAGCTACTGCAATTCCAATGCTAGGAACTGTTACTGCGGGTTCTCCTATTTTAGCAATCGAAGAAGCAAATGGATTCTTTCCAATTCCACCAGACTTACAACAAGATGCAGAAGATTTATTCATGTTAACCATTAAAGGAGACAGTATGATTAATGCAGGAATCTTTGATGGCGATTCTGTAATTGTACGAAAACAATCCACTGCTTCTAATGGTGAAATTGTGATTGCGATGACTGAAGAAGATACAGCTACATGTAAAAGATTTTATAGAGAATCTGACCATATTCGATTAGAACCAGAAAACGATCAATTAGACCCAATTATCTTACCGAATGTAACCATCTTAGGAAAAGTAGTCAGCCTCTATCGTAATCGAATTTTTTAATGATATATCAATGATGAACTCTTTGTTTTAAAAACAAAGAGTTTTTTTATACAGACGAATTGTCAAATCAAATGCAACGCCTATGGTAAGAAACCAAAAAGTTC
>CAMYBO010000160.1 GCA_947254045.1 uncultured Granulicatella sp.
GTAATATACTAATATTGTAATTAAAACTGGTAAAAGTCTTGGCATCATTTTATCTAAGATTTTTTGAATTGAAACAATTTGTTCTTCACCAGAACTTACTGTCGTTGCATATTGAATTGCAAGTTTAGCTTTTACAAATGATGCAGCTAGTGCAGAAATAACTGTTACCCCTACAATATTTGCAGCTTCTGAAATTTTGCTAATTTTATCACTTAAAGATTTAATAGCATTTGTACCCAATTGATATCCTAAGTAACCCATAAATACTTTAATAGCAAACATACTTAAAAGCATTGATAACCAATATCCCATTGGAGCAAAACCTAAACCATCCAAAGCTAGACCAGCAAAGATTGTAGAAAATAGTGGTGCTAACCCAAATTGAGCAATAGAATCTCCAATCCCTGCTAAAGGACCCATAAGAGCCATTTTAATACTACGAACTGAATCAATACTTTGACCATCTTCATACATTGCTAATTGCAAGTTTGAAATAAATGGAACCAAATGCGGACTTGTGTTATAAAACTCTAAATTAGCTTTCGCTGTTTCTTTTAGTTTTTCTGGATTATCTTTATAAATCTTCTTTAATCCAGGTAAGATTACATTTAGGTAACTTACACCTTGATAAGTGTTATAGTTAAAACCATTTTGTAAAATATATGATCTTAATGCTGTTTTAAAATAATCACGTTTAGTTAATTTATTTTGATTAGATTCCATTGCTAAAATCCTCCACTTCACTAGTTTGAACTGTTTCTACTACGGCTGGTTTATTAGCATTTTGATAATATGCAATCAATCCAAATACTGTACCAATTAACGCTACAGCCATTGTTGGTAATTCTAAATAAGCTACACAGACATATCCTAAAATTACATATGGAGTTAATTCTTTCTTCAACATTACTGATAAAATCATTGCAAAACCAATTGCTGGAATTAATCCACCTGCTACACCAAAACCACTAATCAACCATTTTGGTAATGCATTAACAAAAGCTTCTAAAGCTGGACGACTTAAAGCAGATAAAATACCAATTACAAATCCTGATACAGCTAAACCTAAATAAGTTGAATGTGCAATTAATTTAAATTTACCATAGTGACCATTTTCAATTGCTTTCTCAGCCATTTTTGGATTACCAGCAAAGAATGTATATAAGAATGTTGTTACAAATTGGAATAATACGGCAAATGGGAACGAAAGTGCTAAAGCATTTTCTGGGGTAATCCCTTGATCTTTTAATGTAATTACCATAATCGTCCCTACAATACCAGGACCAACTGGGTTAGGTGGAACGGTACCACCAGCACCTACTCCAAATCCCATATATGCTAATTCAGCTAAGGCACCAAACGTTAACGCTGTTGGAATATCTCCTAAAATCAAACCTACAAAAAATGCCATTACAATTGCTCTATTTGTATAAATCCCTAATAACATTCCTGAATAACAGAAAGCTGTTACTAAACCAATTAAAATACCTTGAAATACTGTTATTTCCATTGTTATCCCCCATTTCAGCTAATAGCTTCTAATAATTTTTCTAATGTTTGTGCTCCATCATTTGTTACTGGAGAAGTTTTTGTATTGAATTGGATATTATATTTATTCTTCAATGTTCGCAAAGCTTCTTTATCTTCTTTACCAAGATATATGAATTGAGAAACTTTGTCTTTTCCAGGAGCTGAATGAATATTACCAACGTTAATGGTATCTAGTGGAAAACCTAGTTCCGCTAATCTCAATGCATCCGTTGGATTTGAAACTAGCACGAAAATGGTTTGGTGTGGTGCTGCTTTCCAAATAATTTCAGCAGTTTTCTCTACCGTCCAAAATCGTACATTTATTTCTTTTGGTAAAACAGTCTTCATCAAAGTTTGTTGTAAGTCATCAGTCGATACCGCATCATTTGCACAGATGACTAAATTTACCCCTAAACTCTTAATCCATAATTGCCCCTGACCATGGATTAATCGTTCATCGATTCTAACCATTTTAATGTTTGGTTTATTTTCATTTTCCATATAACCCTTCCTTTCTTTACCAATACATTTTCCAATTTTTCTTTTTACGCATTAAAGCTTCCAAGTAGAAATAATCACCCCAAATGTTTCCTTCATTGACCCCTTTACTAGAATGCCATGAATATACTCCTTCATTTAGAAGAGCTACAATTCCATCTGTTTTTTTCTCTGTGTAATGACTAATGAGATTGAACAGAATACGATCCGCCCAGTTTTCATACTCTTCAAGAATTTTGTTGTTTTCATATTCTTTCCTCATTTGGTTAATTCCACATACCGCAATAGCCGCAGCTGAAGTATCACGAGATTGCCCAGAAGTATCATCAAAAATCAAATCCCAATAACACACAAAATCTTCTGGCAATCTATTTAAAAAGTAATTTGTCACAGCTTGAAAATATTCCAAATTAGTTTCTCTAGGGAAATAAGCATTACAAAGTGCTATTCCATATATTAACCAAGATTGTCCTCTAGCCCATGCAGAATCATCAGAATATCCTTGTCTAGTTTTGCCATATGCTGGTTCTCCTGTTTCTGGATCAAAATAAAAAGTATGAAAAGCTGAAGCATCTTTACGAATAGCATTTTTGACCGTTGTTTTAAAATGTGCTTTTGCTATTTCAGCATATTCTTCATTACCAGTTTCTTCACTCGCCCAGAAAAGTAGAGGAATATTCAACAAACAGTCAACAATTAACCTATAGTTATCACTTGCTCCAAGTTCTCCCCAAGCTTGAATGAATTTGCCTTTTGGTTGATATCTCGAAGCCAATTGTTTTGCAGCTTTTATGGCAGCATCCCTTGCTTCAAGATTACCAGTTAACTTATAAGCACTAACACAAGATGGTGTGTACAAAAAACCTAAATCATGATGGTTAACCTCTATTAAATTGTCAATTCTATGAATAAATGAATGAACATTTTTTTCAGCAGCTTTTTTATACTTTTCTTCTCCTGTTAGTTCATATGCTAACCATAACAACCCTGTCCAAAAACCATTCGTCCACTCCGTATTGTCCATGATTTTATACTCATTATTAAATGTAGCTGGTGTTGGATATGCTTCACCAAGAATATCTAAATTATGATCTATTTTTATTAGACAATCTTTAATTGCTTTTTCAAGTATTTCAGGAGTTAATCTTTCCTCATCACTTGGTTGATACGATTTTAATA
>CAMYBO010000161.1 GCA_947254045.1 uncultured Granulicatella sp.
AATTAAAAGAAGAAGCGTCGCAAAAGAAGTAGCGGATAAAGGAAGAATTACCGTCCAAGATAAAGTGGCAAAATCTTCAACAGATGTAAAAGTAGGAGATATTATTACCATTCAATTTGGAAATAAGACCGTAACCGTTCGAGTAGATGCGATTCTAGATTCAACTAGAAAAGAAGATGCAAAAGAAATGTTTACAATTTTAGAAGAAAAACAAGTAGTAAAAACAGAAGAGTTTTAAAATGCAGTGAGATAAGATTTCTTGACAATGATAGAAGAAAAGCATAGAATGATTAGCACGTTATTATTTGATAATGATTACAAAAAGACGTTCAATAATCATGGAAGGAGCAAGTATGGTAGAAACAATTTTAAGTAGAAATTTTGATGCGATTTTAGAAGTTAGACATTTAATAGCCATTATTTTAGCTTGCTTATGTGGATGGGCCATTGGACATGAACGGAAATCTAGAAATAAACAAGCAGGCATTAAAACTCACGTCATTGTAGCGTTAACTTCAACACTAATGATGCTAATTTCTAAAGAAGCTTTTTTAGATACTTCCAAATTTGATACAGCTCGTGTGGCGGCTCAGGTAGTCAGTGGTATCAGTTTTATCGGTGGTGGTATTATCTTTATGAGAAATAAGAAAATCAGCGGAATCACAACAGCTTCAGGAATTTGGGCAACAGCAGGGATTGGTTTAGCGATTGGTGGAGGAATGTGGATTTTTGGTGTTGTATGTGCAGCAGTTGTAGTCATTATTCAGTTATTGACCCATGAATCTCCATTGAAAGCACAAAACCGTCAAGTAAGTATTCATTGCTTAGTTCCTGATGTAGCAATCATGCAGAAAATTTATGATTTTTGTCATTTAGAAGATTATCAATCGATTCAAGTTGAAGCAAAGGAATTGGAAGATGGTCAATATGAATTGATTTTGCGTGTGGAAGATGATGAAGAGATTGTAATTGAGAAAATTCAAGAGTATATGGAAGAACAACATTCTGATTTAGAAGTGAAGAAGATTAAGTTTAAGACAGAAGAATATTAGAGAGTAAGACTTGTCTGAAATAGTAAATAGGAAAGTGGTATTAGCCAGCAGTGTGGCTTATGCCACTTTTTTTATAAAAATTTCCATGAAAGCATAGACTAGTTATCATATTCTTGTTATACTCGTCATATAATCATTAAAGGAGTCAGTGCAGTGAATAAACAGCAACAAGAAAATAGCAACATTATTGCGTTTAAAGCAAAAAAGAAAAAATTGCATAAAAGTGTTCATTTATCAAAAATAGCTGTTTGGAAACGAGTAGCTGTATGGCATTCATTACTCATGGCTGTAGTGATAGCTGTCATTGGAACATTGATTTTACAAATTGTTGGACAAGTGAATCAAGCTAGTAAGATTGAAGCACAAATTGTAGAAGCGAAAAAAGAAGAAGCAAAAGTAAAAGAAAAGCAAAAAGCTTTAGTTCAACAAGTGGAGTTATTACAACAAGATGATTATGTAGCAAAACTTGCACGAAGTGAATATTACTTAAGTAAATCAGGAGAAATTATTTTCAATACACCTGATGATGCCGCACAAAATAAAATTCAACAAGCAAAAGACAATCAATCTCGTCATTAATTTTTGCGAAGTGCTACTAATGTTAGAAATAATCTTTTATACTCGTCAAGCGTGTGTATAAAAGGGGAAATTTGAAGGAGGAACGCTTTTTATATGTCAATTGAGGTAGGGAATATTTTACCTGGTAAAGTAACTGGTATTACAAATTTTGGTGCTTTTGTGGATTTAGGAAACCGTAAAACTGGTTTAGTTCACATTAGTGAAGTATCTAATTCTTATATTAAAGATATTAAAGATGTCTTAACAGTTGGAGATGAAGTACAAGTAAAAGTAATGGATATTGCTGGAGATGGAAAAGTGAGTTTATCGATTCGTCGTGCAAGTGCTGATTTTTCTGAAGATGCTGTTGAAGAAAAACCAAAATTCCAAAAATCAGCTCCACGTAATCAAGAAGGTCAAGGGTCTAAAAAGCCTTATTCAGCTAAATCAGCTCCATCATTCGAAAAAAAATCTCCATCACAAGCAAAAGTGAATGATTTTGATGCAATGATGAGTTCCTTCTTAAAAGATTCTGAAGATCGTTTAACTTCATTAAAACGTAATACAGAAGGTAAACGTGGCGGACGTGGCGGACGTCGTTCATAATAAAGTATTCAAATGAGGCTGGAAATATCCAGTCTCATTTTTGTCATTGGAAGATATCAATCAGATGGGAGGTGTTTGAATGAAGGAAGTAGAAACATTTTTAACGAAGTTTGTCTCTAATTGGAAACAGGAATCTTTTTTATTAGCTGTTTCAGGTGGAGTGGATTCAATGGTGTTATTGGAGAGTTTTTTTGAGCTTCAAAATAAGTTTTCAACATTAAATTTTTCAGTTGTTCATATTCATCATCATCTTCGAAAAGAATCAGATGAAGAAGAAGAGATGGTTAGAAATTTTTGCGGTGAAAGAAATATTCCTTTAGAAGTTTTTCATTGGGAACAAGGTATCGCGCAGACTGTAGGAATTGAAGAAAAAGCAAGAAAGTTTCGATATCAAAAACTAGAAGAGTCTATGAATAAACATAAAGCTTCCTATGTCGTGGTGGCTCATCATGCAGACGATCAAGTAGAAACGGTCTTAATGAAATTAACAAGAGGAAGTACCTTGGAAGGAATTGCTGGAATGAAGCCAATTCGTTCTTTTGGTAATGGATATCTCATTCGTCCTTTTTTAACGGTTGATAAAGAAGAGTTATACGAGTATGCTAGGATTCATCAAACACCTTATCGAGAAGATGCAAGTAACAGCAGTCTAGAATATACGAGAAATCGATTTAGAAAGGAAATTGTTCCACTTTTGAAACAGGAAAATTCTAAATTGAATCAAAAAATTCAAGAATTTGCGCAAACGTTGCAAGAACAACAAGAATTGATTTTGAATTTAGCTTATCAATGGATGAAACAAGAGTTAGTAGAATTACACAACGGTTGGTCTTGGAATCGTGAAAATTACATGAATCAACCACCAGGACTTCAAAAAGTTATTGTAGTAGAAATATCTAAAAAACTTGGGGGATTATTGAGTACCAAAAATGTATCAGATATTCAAACAGCAATAATATCTGACAATTCTCAATTGAGTTTAAATTTACC
>CAMYBO010000162.1 GCA_947254045.1 uncultured Granulicatella sp.
ACACCTGTGTTAGGTCGTCGGCAGCGTCAGATGTGTATAAGAGACAGCCCCTTGGTTGTATAATTCAATATTGATTTGTTCACGGGCTAATGTGCTAGCAACACGAGCAGTTGTACCAACCATGCTAACCATTCCTTTCCCTACTAACATAATTAAGCATAATCCACGTTCATAGTACGCTTCATCCGCATTTAATTCTGCTTTCAAACGGTAAACAATACGCTCTAATGTTTCATCAGTCTCATCTTCTCCACGAATAATAATCGTTGCATCATCAATCCCTGTTGGAATATGTTCTACACTTACCCCTTCATCTTCAAATAATTGTAATGTTTTTATTAAAAATCCAATTTCATGATTCATTAAATATTTTTGAATATAAACACTCACGAAACCAGATGAACTTGCAATACCAGAAATAATAGAAGGAGAATTTACTTTCCCTTTCATAATATAAGCTCCTTTTGCAGAAGGATTATTCGTATTACATACATGAACTGGAATTCCTTTTTTATCGCTGGTAACAACGCTTCTGTATGGAACACTGAAAATCCTGCATAAGATAACTCACACATTTCCGTATAAGATAATACATCAATTCCAATTGGTTTATGAACTAGTTTTGGACTTGCAACAAAGATAGCATCCACATCTGTAAAGTTTTCATACTCTTCAGCTGAAACGGCATTCGCTAAAATAGATTCTGTAATATCTGATCCACCACGAGAGAATGTCACAACTTTTCCATCTTTTGTAACTCCGAAGATTCCTGGGAATACAATAATATCTTTTTCTAATTGTAAGTATTCTAATTCTTTATAGGCTTCCTCTAATACTTGAGCATTTCCTGGAGTATCGCTAACGAATAAATTCGCTTCTTTAGGGCTAATATATTTTGCTAGTAAGCCTTCTTTTGTAAAATAGTCTGCAATTAATTTTGCATTATTATCTTCTCCACTTGATTTATACGCATCGATTAAATAAGCAGGTTCTAATGTACTTTCTTTTAACTCTGCAAAATGCTGACGAAATTTATCCATTATATCTGAGTTTAATTGTAATTCATTATAAATTTCTTAATAACGTTCTAAAATTACTTCTAAAACAGCTTCATTGCATTGTCCTTCAATATGAGAAGTCGCTAATTGATTTATAAGTCAGTTACTTTCTCATCGTCTGAATGACGTTTCCCTGGTGCAGATACAACGACAATTCTTCTGTCACTATCCGCTTGTACAATTTGAAATACTTTTTTAATTTGTTGACTATTGGTTAATGAACTTCCGCCAAATTTAATTACTTTCACTTTAACACCTCATTGAGATGATTCTTTTCATAATGGTAACAGAAGAGCAAATTCTTTTTTGAACTGCAATCATTTTTACTCGATTTTTATCAAAAAGTGTATTCATTTTATATACAAGTGTTTACATTTAGGTTACACATCATATTTTACTCTGCACACCTTTAAGTTACATATTTCTTGCAATAAAGCCTATAATCCATTATGCTAGTAAGACAAAAACAATAAAAGGAGAGACCATTATGCCAAAAATGTTACACACTTGTGTTCGTGTTAAAAACTTAGAAGAGAGTTTAGCTTTCTACCAAGAAGCATTTGGATTTAAAGAAACTCGTCGTAAAGATTTCCCAGAACACAAATTTA
Source organism: uncultured Granulicatella sp. (assembly GCA_947254045.1). GTDB lineage: Bacteria > Bacillota > Bacilli > Lactobacillales > Aerococcaceae > Granulicatella. The sequence goes on from CAMYBO010000162.1 coordinate 1,667, forward strand.
CAATCGTTTATTTAGCTTTTGAAGGTGACGATTACGAATTAGAATTAACGTATAATTATGGACATCCAGGATACGAAATCGGAGATGGTTATGGTCATATTGCGATTAGTAGCGCTGATTTAGAAGGATTACATGCTGAACACGTAGCTAAAGGCTATGATGTAACGGAATTAAAAGGTCTACCTGGAAATCCAGCAAATTACTATTTTGTAAAAGATCCAGATGGATATAAAATCGAAATTATTCGTGAAAAATAATCCCATTTAAGGAGAACTTTTATGACACCTGAAGAATTATATGTACATGCAAAAAACGCATTGGAACATTCATACTGTCCCTACTCTAACTTCCCAGTAGGCTGTGCCATTTTGTATAAAGATGGAACAGTGATTACTGGAGTTAATGTGGAAAATGTTTCTTTTGGAGCAACAAACTGTGCAGAACGTACAGCTTTATTCACTGGAGTAACAAAAGGCTATCAAAAAGAAGATGTGGAAATGCTTGTAGTAGCTGGTAAAACAGACTACTTCTTACCTCCATGTTGCTTATGCCGTCAAGTATTAGTAGAACTATGCCCTGCTGATACACCAATTTACCTTTCTAATAATAAAGGGGAATTAAAAGAAACTATTTTACGTGATTTAGTTCCACTAGCATTTACTGAAATGTAATCAACTTAGCACCTTTTAAGATACTTTTTATATTGAAAATTTTTGGATGTTTAATGTTTTTGCGTGACAGCACCTCTCTTGTCTGTTATAATACTATCTATGCGATGAGGCGACAAGCAGACAAAGAAGTCTGCTAAGTCAAGTGGAACAGATGTGCTTGCACACTACCGGATGTAGCTGTTTGTTCATGTGTGATGTGAACACCATGACACATATATTAGTATATGCCACTATAAAAGGATTAGAGATTTCTAGTCCTTTTTCTTTTGTCCACTTGCATTCTATGATACAATACAACAGAGAAAATCAATTATGATTGATAAAGGAGAATTTACGTGAAACAATGCCCTTTCTGCCACGAATTAATCGATGAGAAAGAAACATTATGTCCTTTCTGTGGCACTATTCAAGAAGAACAATTAAATGAAAATTCAACAATGATTCAAACATCTTTATTTGATGAAGAAAATAAAAATACTCAACCAAATCCTGTAGAAAACAGAAGTGATCAAGAATATCGTATAAAAAATAACCAAGCCATTTATTCAAGTTTTTGGAGAAGAATTACTCGTTTCTTTAGCTTTTTCTTTGGAAAACTAATCCACCCAACGAACAATTATTCAAGAAAACGTCAAAACAGTCGATTATTTGGTTACATTATGATTATTGTATCGACCTTATTATCAGCTTATATTACTACTCACGGTATTCGAGCAGTCTTATCTCAATATCAATTACTAGCGGATATTTCCATTTTACCTAGCTTAACAGTAACACCAAATTATATTTTAGTTTTCTTAAAACTACTATTATTC
>CAMYBO010000163.1 GCA_947254045.1 uncultured Granulicatella sp.
CAATCCTACAGCTACAAAGGAAATTTTATTACAATTAGGATTAGAAGAAAGTCATGTGAATCGTAATGTTTTAAAATTATCAGGTGGACAACAACAAAGGGTAGCCATTGCTCGTGCTTTAGTTTCAGAGGCTCCAATTATTTTAGCGGATGAACCAACGGGAAATTTAGATGAACAAACTGCAGGAGAAATTATTGATGTACTAAAAGCATTAGCAAAAGAAAGACAAAAATGTGTCATTGTTGTCACACATAGTAAAGAAGTAGCAAATGCTGCAGATACCATTTTAGAATTGCGTGAAACAAAACTTCACGAAGTGAAATAAGTTAAGGGAGAAAGATTATGATAAAAAATGCATTTGCTTATATTTCAAGAAAAATCTTTAAATCGTTCGTATTATTTGCTGTTATATTATCTATGGCGACATTAAGTATGATTGGATTATCGATGAAAGATGCAACAAATCAAGCTTCAAAAGAAGTGTTTAAAAATATTACAAATAGTTTTTCAATGGAAATTAATCGTCGTGTGAATCAAGGAACACCTCGTGGTGGAGGAAACATTAAAGGAGAAGATATAAAAAAAATCTCTGAATCTCCAGATATTGAAGGAACGGTTAAACGAATTAATAGCGTAGCGGATTTAGCAGACTATGATATTATTGAAACAAAAGAAACTCAAGGAGTATTAACACCTGATCGTATTAAGAAATTTAAACGTGCCGTGATGTTAACAGGGGTTAATGATTCTGCAAAAGAAAATAAATTTGTTTCTGGTGCTTATCAATTAGTGGAAGGGAGTCCATTAGTAGAATCAGATAAAAATAAAATTTTAATGCATAAAGATTTAGCTGAAAAAAATCACTTAAAAGTCGGCGATAAAATTACATTAAAATCAAATGTGTATGATGCGGATAATGAAAAAGGTGCAAATGAAACGGTAGAAGTTGAAATTAAAGGCCTGTTTGATGGTCATAATAAAACAAAAGTTACAGCTGCTCAAGAATTATATGAAAATACTTTAGTAACGGATATTCATACAGCTGCTAAAGTTTATGGAAATACTGAAGATACAGCAGTGTATCAAGATGCCACATTTTTTGTTAAAGGAAATAAAAATCTAGATACAGTGATAAAAGATTTAGGGAAACTAGCGATTAATTGGAAATCTTATAACTTAGTTAAAAGTTCTTCTAACTTCCCAGCCCTACAACAATCAATTTCGGGGATGTATTCTATCGCAAATAAATTATTTATTGGATCTATTGCATTTGCAGGAATTACAGTAGCATTATTACTATTCTTATGGATGAATGCTCGACAAAGAGAAATTGGAGTTCTATTATCGATTGGTTTATCGAAAATGGAAATCTTTGGACAATTCGTATGGGAGTTATTGTTCATTAGTTTGCCGGCATTTATAGGTGCTGTTTTAGTAGCCACTCTTACAGGAAAAACAGTTGGAAATCAATTGCTTGCTAGTGTCACTTCAAGTATTGCAAAACAAATGGGAAAACAAGCAGCATCTACGGGATTAGGTGGTGGAGCAGAGGTAGATGGCTTTAATAAGACATTAACTTCGTTAGAAATGGTGATTCAACCAACAAATATACTTTATGTTGTTGGATTTATGATTGTGGTATTAGGCGTTGCATTAACCATCGCTAGTGTGAAAACATTTAGTAAAAATCCTAAAGAATTATTAATGGATGTTGAATAGAAGGTTAAAATCATGGGGAGAAAAGATGACCTATAGGAAAAATAAACTGTAGTTAAAAATGAAATAGATGGATAAAAGGGGCAGGCAAAGAATTTAAAGTAGATTCTTAGTCTGCTCACTTTTTATGAAATGAGAAGGACAGAAATAGGAAAATCATTTATAATAAGAATGAGAGGAGATGAAGCTGTGAGAATTTTAATGGTCGAAGATGAAGCAATGATTCGTGAAGGAGTCTGTGATTATTTAAGTGAATGTAATTATGAGATGATTGCGGCAAGTGATGGACAAGAAGCAATCGATTTATTCAATTCTAATGAAGTTCATTTATTATTGTTAGATATTCAATTGCCGAAAAAGAATGGATTAGAAGTTTTAGAATACATTCGAAGAAAAAGTTCCATACCTGCATTAATGCTAACCGCTTTTAGTGATGAAGAATACCAATTAAAAGCTTTTAGTCAATTAGCAGATGGGTATATTGAAAAACCATTTTCTTTACCTGTTTTAAAAGCGAGAATTGATGCTTTGATGAAACGATATTATCCGGATACAGAAGTGTTTACTTATCAAAATACGAGTGTGAATTTCTCTAGTTATACAGCAACTCTTTCTGGTGAAAAAGTAGATATGAATGCGAAAGAAATTGAAATTTTAAAATGTTTAGTCGATCATGAAGGGCAAGCATTAAGTAGGCAGCAAATTATTGATCAAGTTTGGAAAGAAACTGATGAAATACCTTTTGATCGAGTGATTGATGTCTATATGAAGGAATTACGTAAAAAATTAGCATTAGATTGTATTATTACAATTCGTAATGTGGGATATAAATTGGAGAGACTATGAAATCATTAAAAATATTTCCAAAAATTTTAGCGACTACTTTTTTTATTTTAAGTATGTTAGTCATCGGCATTCATGTTTCGATTTATTTTATTTTTCCAAAAACTTATCTAGAAACTAAACAGCAGGAGCTAAGTATCAAAGCAAATCAAATTTCTTCTAGTTTAAATTTAAAAGAAGAAAGTCAAATTTTGGATTTTGTAAACCTATATTCGAAAGGTAACGATATTACTTTGATGGCAGGTGCTGAAACGGGCTCTAATGAATTTGAAATTACTCAAGGGATACCAGCTGATTTTTCAAGTCATACAAATTCTTTAGTCATTGAAGAGCGACAAATTCAAACGAAAAGCGGAGAAAATTTAAACTTACAATTTATTACTACGACTGATTTACAAAAAGAAGCGATTTCTTTAAGTTGGAAATTTTTACCCTATACATTGTTCCTATCCTTTGTGATGTCACTGATGATAGCTTGGATTTATGCGAGAATTTTAACGAAACAAGTACAAC
>CAMYBO010000164.1 GCA_947254045.1 uncultured Granulicatella sp.
TTATATAGTTTATCATAATTAAAATAATTTAGAAAATACTATATCACTTTTAGTAGCGTTTTATGCATGATAATGGTATTATGATTAATAATATCGGAAATTGAGGAGGGATGTTCAAAATGTCTGGAATAGAAGTTGCAGCTTTAATTGCAGCATGTTCATTTTTAGGTTTAGTAGTGTTTCTAGTGTTAAGATTGAATCCAGTCTTAAACAAATTAGATCAAACAGTGAACCACGTGAACAACTCTATTGAAATTATTACAAGGGATGTCGATAATCTATCTATTGAAGTAGAGGGATTATTGAATAAAACAAATGCTTTAGTAGATGACATTAATGGGAAAGTAAAAAGAACGGATCCATTATTTACAGCTATTGGAGATTTAGGATTAACAGTTTCTGATGTAAATCATTCAACTCGTTCCCTTGCGACTAGAGTATCAAGCATTAAACCAGCTCGAACTTTAGGGGTTTTATCTGTTGGAAAAGCGATTTTATCAAGAAAGAAAAAATAATGAACGGAGTGAAGAAAAATGGGTAAAAAAACAGGCGGATTTCTTTTAGGAGCATTTATCGGAAGTGTGGCAGCAGCAACGACTGCATTATTATTTGCACCAAAATCAGGTAAGGAATTACGTGAAGATTTAGCAGTAAAAGCAGATGAATTGAAAGAGCAATTATCTGACTATGTAGATATTTCGATTGAAAAAGGAGTTGAATTATCAGAAGTGGCTTTAAATGCTACGGAAGATATTCGTGTAAATTTAAAAGATTCAGCTTCTCAATTAAAAGATACAGTTAAAAAATCTGCGACTAATTTAAAAGAAGAAGTTTCTCAAACGGTAAGTAAAGTACAGGATACTTTTTCAGATAAAAAAGAAGAAGCTGAAGAAGTTGTTGCCGAACTTAAAGAAGAGGTAAAATAGTAATTTAGATTTTTCTGAAGTAGTTAAGGACGTAATGAGCCTAGGTTTCAAAGTTTCCTGTTACTTGGAATGGATAGAATAAGAGTCCGAAAAAAATAGACTTTCCTGAAGTAGCTAAAGGATACAAGCAGTCTCGCAGATGCGAGTCTCATTGCTTAAGTTACGTTTTCTAAGACAATAAATACTAAACCGAGGAACTAAAAATTTCCTCGGTTTTTGTTATATTCTAATTTTTTGTAACTTCTTGTGGGAAGTGGGTAAATAGTTCGCAACCGTCTTTTGTAACAACTAAACAGTCTTCTACACGAACGCCATAATCCTTTGCAATGTATACACCAGGTTCAACAGAGAAGCACATGCCTTCTTCTAGAATCATATCATTGCCTTCCATAATAGATGGGAATTCATGACAACTTTGACCAATTCCATGCCCTAAACGATGGATAAAGTATTCACCGTATCCTTTTTCTGTAATATAATCACGTGCAATCGCATCAATTTCGCTAGCTTTTATTCCTGGTTTAACAGCTTGAATTGCTAAATCATGAGCAGATTTTACAATATTAAAAATTTCTTGGTGGCGAATATCTTTTGCATTTTCTTCACCGAAGAAAATAGTACGAGTCATATCGCTCGCATAACCATTATGCATTGTTCCTAAATCAAAAAGTACCCATTCGTTCTTTCTTAATTTTCTATCTCCTGGAACTCCATGAGGATCTGCAGCATGGTTTCCAAATAATACCATTGTATCGAAACTCATTGAAGTAATGCCTAATTTTTTCATTTCATATTCAATTTTAGCAACAACTTCTAATTCGGTAATTCCTTCTCTTAAGCTTTGAATTCCAATTTCTACAGCTTTATCTGCATAAGTCCCTGAGTCTTTTAATTTTTGAATCGCATCAGCATCTTTTCTTAATCGTAAATCATTGATGACGGGTGTTAAATCGTCTGCCCATTGAATTTCTGGAATTTCTTTTTTCAAATTTTCAACAGTGTGTAATGTCATAAAGTTTTTCTCTACAGCCCATTTAGTAGGAGAATCAAATTGTTCTCGAATGGCAGAAGTTAATATATCCCATGGGTTTTCATGGTCTTGATAACTAATAACAGTAAAAGTTGGCTCAGCCGCTTGTGCCATATTTTTTTCAAGAGCAGGAACAAGGAATAGTGGAGAATGATTGGCAGATACAACCATCGCTAAAACACGTTCATGTGGATCTGTTGTATAGTGGGTCAATAAACTAATCGTTGTAGGATCTTGAATGAATGCAATATCACAATTGAGTTGTTGTAAAACATTGGTAAAATGATTAAAAGTTTGTTTGTTACTCATAACAAAACCTCCATATTTTTCAATTTGTAAGCATATTTTAGCACAAATACTACAAAAAATGTAAAGAGTTTCAAAAAATATGAAAATAGTTATATGAAACGCTTGCAAAAGCTCCTGAAAAATGATAACCTTTACTTAGATTAATGTACAAATACATAGTTTTTTTAATAATTAGAGGAGAATATATATGGAAAAACAAACAATTACAATATATGATGTTGCCCGTGAAGCAAATGTTTCAATGGCAACTGTTTCCAGAGTTGTGAATGGAAACCCAAATGTTAAACCAGCAACAAGAAAAAAAGTGTTAGATGTCATCGATGAATTAGATTATCGTCCTAATGCAGTAGCACGTGGTCTTGCAAGTAAAAAAACAACTACAGTCGGAGTAATTATTCCTGATGTAACGAATTTATATTTTGCAAGCTTAGCAAGAGGGATTGATGATATTGCTACAATGTATAAATATAATATTATTTTAGCAAATTCTGATCAAAATAATCATAAAGAAATTCAAGTGTTAAATACCTTATTATCTAAACAAGTAGATGGTATTTTATACATGGGTAATAATTTAACACCAGAGTTACGTGCGGAAATGGTACGTTCAAAAACTCCAATCGTTTTAGCTGGAACAATTGATTCTGATCATGTTGTGGCTTCGGTTAATATTGACTATAAAGTAGCTACTCAAGAAGCCGTGCAAAAATTAATCGAAAGTGGACATAAAAATATTGCTTTTGTTACAGCATCATTAAAAAATACTTTTGCATCTGATTTACGTTTAGATGGTTATAAGGA
>CAMYBO010000165.1 GCA_947254045.1 uncultured Granulicatella sp.
GGAGATTATTTAACATTACCTCCAATAGAGAAACAAACCAATCCACATGAATTAGATGTTTATCTAAAAGAAGAGGAGTAGCATGATGTCAAAGTATTTAACAAAAGAAGAATTAAAACAAACACAACTTGATATTTTAAAATATATTGATCGTATTTGTAAGGAAAATGATATTCAGTATTTTGTCAGTTATGGAACATTATTAGGAGCTGTACGTCATAAAGGCTTTATTCCATGGGATGATGATATTGATATTTCAATGTATCGTTCTGAATATGATAAATTTATTCAAGCAGTTGAAAAAGATCAACATCCTTATTACAAAATCTTAAGTAAAGAAACATCGGATTGGTATTTCCAAAACTTCTTAGTAGTGACAGATACACGAACCGTTGTAGAAGATCATATTAAAGTAGAACGTCACGATACAAGTGTATTCGTGGATGTCTTTCCAATCGAACGTTATGATGATGTTAAATTAATCGATAAAGCACATTTAATGGCAACTTTACGTATGATTGCTTATATTAAGTTACAATATGTTCAATATGGCGATAGTCAGTTAAAAGATATTTGCCGTAAAATCATGTGGTATGCGCTAAGAATCGTAAATCCACGTTGGTTTGGAAATCGTATTGATGCTTTAATTAAAAAATATCGTAAAGAAGATGGACAATATGAGGGCCTTGTGGGTTGTGGTAAAGACGGACGAAAAGAAGTATTCCCTCGCGGAACTTTTGAAGAATTAATTGAATTACCATTTGAAGATATGATGGTTCCTGCGCCAAAAGAATATGATGTATTTCTTTCTCAATTTTATGGGGACTATATGACAGTTCCTTCTCAAGAAGAAATTGATTATAAGAGTCATTTATTGCAAGCTTATCGTAAAGATGAACAATAATAATGGAGTTTAAGTCTAAAAGAGGTTGGACGTTTATCCAGCCTTCTTTTTATGTCTGTTGAAGTGTAGTAGAAGAAGGATCATAAGAACGAAAACTACTCAATTCTTATGAATTGTTTAATATCTAGGATATTTGTTTCTATCTTTATATGAATTTGCTATACTAACTCCAGTAAAATGAGGTGAATTATGAAAAATATTAAAGTAAATGCTATTGCAAACCTTTTAATGCGAGTATTAAATATTGTTTTTCCACTAATTACAGGTCCCTATATTGCCAGAATTTTAAATAAAACAGAGTATGGGTATTTCAATATTACGAATACTTTCATAGGATTATTTATCCCTTTTGCAACTTTAGGAATTTATAATTATGGAATTCGAGCCATTAGTAAGGCAAAGGAAAATAAACAAGAGATTAATCGGATTTTTTCATTACTCTTTTATATTTCCTTATTTTGTACGGTTATTACAACCATTGTCTATTTTATTATTACATTCCAAATGGAAGGTGCTCCGGTATTAAAAACATTGTATTACATTATGGCGATACAAGTATTTGCACAGTTTTTAAATATTGAATGGATGAATGAAGCATTTGAAAATTATACGTTTATTTTATACAAGACTTTATTTATTCGTCTGTTTATGCTTGTTTCTATTTTTACATTTGTAAAAACAGAACATGATATTGTACCGTATGCCTTTTTAATGTCCATTGCGACACTGTTAAATTATTTAGCAAGTTTCTTCTGGATTAAAAAAGAAGTCCACTTTGTTGGGGTTCAATGGAAAGATGTTAAAGCAGTCATTCAACCGTTAATTGCTATCCTTTTATTAGCAAATGCAGGTATGCTTTATACGTATTTAGATAGAATGTTTTTATCTTCTATTGCATTACCAGAATATGTATCGTATTATACAATTGCTCAAACATTAGTATTCTCGATTTCAGGAGTTATTAGTGGAGCGGTGAGTGTTAGTATTCCAAGGCTTGGCTATTATTTAGGAATTAATGATAAGAAAGCTTATGATGATTTAGTCAATAAGGGCGGAAGAATTTTCATGTTCTGTATTACGCCGTTAAATTTTGGATTAGCTATTTTAGCAAGTCATGCGACTGTATTATATGCAGGAGAACAATATTTAGATGCTAGCTTTAGTGTATTCCTATTTGCCCTTCGTTCTATTCCATGGGCAATGGCATTAATTTTAGAAAATCAAATTATTTTTGTACAAGGTTATGAAAATAAATTAACGATGTTCTACTTTATTGGTGGTGGACTTAACTTAGTATTGAATTCTATTTTAGCTGCTGTAGGTATTACAAAACCAGAATGGTATATTTTAACAACGATTGTTGCTGAATTACTAGTAATCACATTAGATATCTTATTAATTAATAAGAATAAGTTAATCGATTTAAGAAAATTATTTATTCATGCTGGTAAATACGTTCTCTATTCATCAGGATTTTTCATTATTTATGGATTAGTGGAATGGATTCATCCAGTGCCAATGATTGTTAATGGACCCTTATTATTAAATATTTTTATGATTATTGTGATTTGTGTAATCTATTATGTCGTTTTATTAGCAGTAGTAAAAGATGAAATATTTTATGAAGTTATTAATGCTGTAAAAAGTAAAGTAATTAAAAAGGGGTAGAAGATGAACGAATTAATTAGTGTCATTGTACCAGTGTACAATGTAGAAAAATATTTAAGAAAAGCAGTTCAATCCATCCAAAATCAAACTTATAAAAATCTAGAAATTATGTTAATAAATGATGGTTCAACAGATTCGAGTGGGGATATCTGTGATGAATTAGCAGAATTAGATTCAAGAATTGTCGTGATTCATAAAGAAAATGGTGGAGTTTCTACTGCAAGAAATGAAGCTCAAAAAGTAGCCAAAGGGAATTATGTCATCTATGTTGATTCAGATGATTATATTCATGAAGAGATGATTCAATCTTTATATGAACAATTAATTGCTGAAAATGCAGATATTTCAAGTTGTAGCGTCATGAATGTTTATCAAAATTCTCAAACTCCTCAATGTTCTGATGAAAATTTATATTTTGTATTTAAT
>CAMYBO010000166.1 GCA_947254045.1 uncultured Granulicatella sp.
TGGAGCAATTTCTTTTAATTGAGGAATAAAATCTTTTACACGTGCAGAAGCAATAATTAAGTCTGGTTGCATTGCTGCAATCGCTTCGATATCCGGTTCTTTCATGCTACCTACATTTTGAACTTTTTTCCCTAAATCTTTAATATAAGTTGGTAATGGTTTTGTTGGCATTCCGACGATTGTTTCACCTTGCCCAATTGCACGTAATGTATCTGCTGAACCTAAGTCAAATATCACAATTTTCTTTGGATTTGTGTTCACTTCAACGTTTTCTGTTCCATCTGTTAGTTGTACTTGTTTCACTGTATTCTCTTGTGTTGTTGATGTCACAGTTGTTGTTTTTGTACCACAAGAAGCTAATAAAAATGTTGCTCCCATCATTACTGTTGTTAATAATTTTTTCATAATTCTCTCCTACTTTACTGTAATATATTTTTTTCCTGAAACTTCTATCACTTCGATATCAATTTCATATAAGTCTGATAAGCTTTGATTCGTAACCACATCCATGGTTTTACCATGAAACTCACATTTTCCTTCTTTAAAGGCTACTAAATAATCTGAAAAGTTAATCGCCATATTTAAATCGTGCATGACAATGACAACTGTTTTATCCAGATTTTCTACCATATACCGCAGTAATTTCATAATTTCTACTGCTTGTTTTAAATCTAAATGATTTAAGGGTTCATCAAGTAAGACAATGTCTGTATCTTGAGCTAATACCATTGCGATAAAGACTCTTTGCATTTGCCCGCCTGATAACGTTTGTATCGAACGATTCCTTAACTCTAATAAATTCGTATGTTTTAATGCTTGATCAATCATTTGATAATCAAGTGTCGATAACTTTCCTTTTGAATAAGGATAACGTCCAAAGCTAACTAACTCTTCTACTGTTAAAGATACTTGAAAAGATTGATTCTGTTTTAAAACGGATAATTCTTTTGCCAGTTCTTTTGAATTCCAAGCTTCAATTTCTTTACCTTTAATCCATAATTGACCAGAATCTTTTTGTAATAGTCGACTCATAATGGAAACTAATGTAGATTTTCCTGCTCCATTTGGTCCGATAAAAGCTGTTAACTGATTTTTGGGAATCGTTAATGAAACGGAATCGACAACTACCGTATCATATGCTTTATGAATATTTTTTAATTCCACTACGGTACCTTCCTTTCAATAACAATACAAAATATAATAATCCTCCAAACCATTCGATGACGACACTAATTGGAATATTTAAATGGAAAAGCTTCTCAATAACAAGTTGTCCTCCAAGTAATAAAATACTTCCTAACAAAAATGCAATCGTCCACATATGTAAGTGTCGGTAATCTTTAAGCCATTGATACGTTACATTTGCAATCATAAAACCTAAAAATTGCATTGGGCCTACCAATGTTGTAGACAGACTAGTTAGTAATACAATCACTAATAAAATCCACTTCTCTTCTTTTGCGACATTTACACCTAGTATTTGGGCTTGAACTTTTCCAAGGTGAAATACATTTAACACCATATGTTTTCTTATTAAATAGATTACTGAGATTGCTGTTAAAATAACTACTACAATGACTAATTCACTTTGATGATGCATTCTTTGGAAGGATGGAAATAATTTTCCTTGTAATTTATCAAATTCATTCGGATCCATTAACACTTGTACAAATGTACTTAAACTTCTAAACAATGTTCCAAAAGCTAAACAAATAAATAATAGCATTGAAAATGGTATCGACAGTAGATCATTAAACGCTCGATAAATCAAGAAGAAAAAGATCATTTGCAAGACAATCGTCAGCATTGAAATCCAGAGATTTGGCGCTGTTTCCATTCCTAAACTTAATTGCCCCCAATAAACCATCGTTTGAAATAATACAAACACACTCTCAATTCCAAGCACACCTGGAGTTAGAAATCGATTTTGTACAATCGTTTGAAAACTAATCGTCGATATCGAAACACATAAACTCACTAGTAAAATGACCGCCCACTTTAAAAATCTCTTTTTAAATAAGAGGACAGAAAATTTTCCTATATTTCCAATTGGAAAGAATAAGAAAATAGCACTGATAATGAGTAATATGGTTACTAAAGTAATCGTTAATAGAAGGGTTCTTTTCTTCATCGATGGCTCCCTCCTCTTCGAGAACTAATTCTCAAGATTTGACTAATTAATAGTCCAGCTCCAACAATTCCTAAAATTAAACTAACCGATATTTCATAAGGTGGAATAACTAATCGAGCAATAATATCACAGGCTAAGACTAGCACTGCTCCTAATACTGCTGTCTGAGGAATCGTCTTTTTCAAATCATCACCCGATAAATAGCGTACTAAGTTCGGAATAATAATCCCTATGAAAGGAAGTGCTCCAACTGTAATCATCGTAACACTTGTTGTAAGTGAAACTAATAGTAACGTTAGCCATTCTAATCTCTTATAAGAAATTCCTAAATTCAAGCTAATGGATTCTCCTAAATTAGCAATCGTATAAACATGCGCTAATTTGGTAGAAATAACGATTATGATTAGACCAAAGAATAACCATTCGTATTGGTGAGTTTGAATCATAGAGAAGGATCCATGTGTCCATGATGTTAAACTTTGTACTAGATGAAATTGATACGATATCATATTGGTAAAGGCTGAAATCATTCCACTAAAAATTAACCCTACGAGAGGTATCATCCATTTCTCTTTTAATTCTAACGATTGCTGAATCATAATAAACACAATGGTAAGTGCAAAGGAACAGATAAAAGCACATAGCATTTTCTGAAATAAGCTAGGTCCATTAAAAAAGAATAAACTTAATAATAATCCTAATTTTGCTGCTTCAGTGGTACCAATTGTACTAGGTGCTGCAAATTCATTTTGCGTCATTGTCTGCATTAACAATCCTGCAATACTCATGGAGCTTCCTGCTAATATTACACTCAATAGTCTTGGAA
>CAMYBO010000167.1 GCA_947254045.1 uncultured Granulicatella sp.
CCTAAAATAACTATAAAATAGTATAAAATAATGATTGATTTTTAAAATTTTCTTGACAAGTAAAAAAAGATATGTTAAATACTTGACGGTTATTTTTTGAAGGATTTTTGAAACGCCATTTTTCAAATTTTCTTTGGAAGAGAAAACTAGAAGGGAAGAATTATAAATGACACAATTTGATACACCAGAATACTTAGCAAAAGTGGATGCGTGGTGGCGCGCAGCTAACTATATTTCAGTAGCACAAATGTACTTGAAAGATAATCCACTATTACGTCGTCCTGTACAAAAAGAAGACGTTAAAATACATCCAATCGGACACTGGGGAACAATCGCAGGACAAAACTTTATTTACGCACACTTAAACCGTGCTATTAACAAATATGACTTAGATATGTTCTACATTGAAGGTCCTGGACATGGTGGACAAGTAATGGTATCTAACTCTTATTTAGACGGTTCATATACTGAATTATATCCAAATATTACGCAAGATGAAGCTGGCTTCAAACAATTGTGTAAAATTTTCTCATTCCCAGGAGGAATTGCATCACATGCTGCTCCTGAGACTCCTGGTTCTATTCACGAAGGTGGAGAATTAGGTTACTCATTATCTCACGCAACAGGTGCTATCTTAGATAACCCTAACGTAATTGCTGCTGCAGTTATCGGAGATGGAGAAGCAGAAACAGGCCCATTAGCAACTGGTTGGTTCTCAAACACATTCATCAACCCTGTAAACGATGGTGCTGTGCTTCCAATTCTTTACTTAAACGGTGGTAAAATCCACAACCCAACAATTTTAGCTCGTCGCACTGATGAAGAATTAACTCAATTCTTTAACGGTTTAGGATGGAATCCAATTTTCGTTGAAGGAACTGATCCTGAAAAAGTTCACCCATTAATGGCAGAAAAATTAGACGAAGCAATTGAAAAAATTCAAGCAATTCAAAAAGAAGCTCGTGCTAAAAAAGCTGAAGAAGCAACAATGCCTCATTGGCCAGTATTAGTAGTACGTACACCAAAAGGATGGACTGGTCCAAAAGAATGGAACAGCGAACCAATCGAAGGTGGATTCCGTGCTCACCAAGTTCCAATCCCAGTATCAGGTGAATCAATGGAACACATCGATGTATTATTAGACTGGTTGAAATCATACCGTCCAGAAGAATTATTCGATGAAAACGGAAAATTAGTAGAAGAAATCGCTGCTATTTCACCAAAAGGTGACCGTCGTATGAGCATGAACCCAATCACTAATGCAGGGGTTGTAAAACCAATGGAAATTACTGATTGGACTAAATATGCTGTTGATACTTCAACTCCAGGTGCTATCCAAAAACAAGATATGATTGAATTTGGTAAATTTGCAGCTGACTTGGTAAAAGCTAACCCAGAAAACTTCCGTATTTTCGGACCAGATGAAACTAAATCTAACCGTCTAAACGAAGTATTCAAAGCAACTAACCGTCAATGGGTTGGTCGTCGTGATGAAAGCTATGATGAATGGATTTCACCAGTTGGTCGTGTTATCGATTCACAATTATCAGAACACCAAGCAGAAGGATTCTTAGAAGGATATGTATTAACAGGTCGTCACGGATTCTTCGCTTCATACGAATCATTCTTACGTGTAGTAGACTCAATGATTACTCAACACTTCAAATGGTTACGTAAATCTAAAACTCACGCTCCATGGCGTAAAAACTATCCATCATTAAACTTGATTGCAACATCAACAGTGTTCCAACAAGACCACAATGGATATACTCACCAAGATCCAGGTTTATTAACTCACTTAGCTGAGAAAAAACCAGAATTCGTACGTGAATATTTACCAGCAGATACAAACAGCTTGATGGCAGTTATGGCTGAAGCTTTAAGTTCAGAAGATAAAATTAACTTAATCGTTTCATCTAAACACCCACGTCCTCAATTCTACTCTGTAGAAGAAGCTAAAGAATTAGTAAGCGAAGGATACAAAGTAATTGACTGGGCTTCAACTGTTAAAGATGGCGAAGAACCAGATGTAGTAATCGCTGCTGCAGGTACTGAACCAAACTTAGAAGCATTAGCAGGTATTTCAATCTTGCATAAACAATTCCCAGAATTGAAAATTCGCTTTATCAACGTTGTGGATATCTTGAAATTACGTTCTCCAAAAGTTGACCCTCGTGGTTTATCTGATGAAGAATTCGATAAATTATTTACAACTGACAAACCAGTAGTATTCTGCTTCCACGGATATGAAGGTATGATTCGTGATTTATTCTTCGATCGTAACAACCACAATGTTCATATCCACGGTTACCGTGAAAATGGAGATATTACAACTCCATTCGATATGCGTGTTCTTTCTGAAATGGACCGCTTCCACGTTGCAAAAGATGCTGCAGTTGCTGTATATGGTGACAAAGCTAGCGAATTTGCTGTGAAAATGGATGAAACAGTGGCATTCCACCACAGCTATATCCGTGAACACGGTGAAGATATTCCAGAAGTAGTAAGCTGGAAATGGGAAAACGTTAATAAATAATAACAATTTGACTGAATAGGGCAGTCGTCTGACGATAGATTTCTATCCGAGGGCGAGCCCTATTTTTTGTGCTAAATCTTTCATATTTCTAGAATACGAAGTTTTAGAAGATATGATTCGTAAAATTAAATGGACCTAAATTTATTTGTACACATAATTTCTTTAATTTTAACAATTTTGTATGTTATTTATTTGATTTCATATACAACTGGAGTTTTTTCAAATGCTAATAATGATGCGCAAGTTGTTGGAACAGGGCTTGCAGTTGCTATTGTAATGCCTCATTTTGTTTCAACTGTTATTGGATTAATTTTTAATGTGTTGGGATATTTTTTAAATCATCGAGCATTTGTATTAACTTCTGCAATTTTATATAGTGTTGCAATTGTTTTATTC
>CAMYBO010000168.1 GCA_947254045.1 uncultured Granulicatella sp.
GCAGATTTTGAAGCAACAGTCAGTAAAAGAACAGGACGTGATAACAACAAAAAAAGGATATAATGGGAGATAAGACGGTTCGTGTTCGTGCTGACTTGCACCATATCATAAAAATCGAAACAGCAAAGAATGGCGGAAACGTAAAAGAAGTTATGGAAATAAGACTTAGAAGCAAACTTAAGAGTGTGTTGATAGTGCATTATCTTAAAATTTTGTATAATAGGAATTGAAGTTAAATTAGATGCTAAAAATTTGTAATTAAGAAGGAGGGATTCGTCATGTTGGTATTCCAAATGCATAATGTAGATAAAACATCTACTGTTTTGAAACAGACTAAAAACAGTGATTACGCAGATAAATAAATACGTTAGATTAATTCCTACCAGTGACTAATCTTATGACTTTTTAAACAGATAACTAAAATTACAAACAAATCGTTTAACTTCTGTATTTGTTTATAGATGTAATCACTTCAGGAGAGATTACATGAACAAAAATATAAAATATTCTCAAAACTTTTTAACGAGTGAAAAAGTACTCAACCAAATAATAAAACAATTGAATTTAAAAGAAACCGATACCGTTTACGAAATTGGAACAGGTAAAGGGCATTTAACGACGAAACTGGCTAAAATAAGTAAACAGGTAACGTCTATTGAATTAGACAGTCATCTATTCAACTTATCGTCAGAAAAATTAAAACTGAATACTCGTGTCACTTTAATTCACCAAGATATTCTACAGTTTCAATTCCCTAACAAACAGAGGTATAAAATTGTTGGGAATATTCCTTACCATTTAAGCACACAAATTATTAAAAAAGTGGTTTTTGAAAGCCGTGCGTCTGACATCTATCTGATTGTTGAAGAAGGATTCTACAAGCGTACCTTGGATATTCACCGAACACTAGGGTTGCTCTTGCACACTCAAGTCTCGATTCAGCAATTGCTTAAGCTGCCAGCGGAATGCTTTCATCCTAAACCAAAAGTAAACAGTGTCTTAATAAAACTTACCCGCCATACCACAGATGTTCCAGATAAATATTGGAAGCTATATACGTACTTTGTTTCAAAATGGGTCAATCGAGAATATCGTCAACTGTTTACTAAAAATCAGTTTCATCAAGCAATGAAACACGCCAAAGTAAACAATTTAAGTACCATTACTTATGAGCAAGTATTGTCTATTTTTAATAGTTATCTATTATTTAACGGGAGGAAATAATTCTATGAGTCGCTTTTTTAAATTTGGAAAGTTACACGTTACTAAAGGGAATGGAGATAAATTATTAGATATACTACTGACAGCTTCCAAGAAGCTAAAGAGGTCCCTAGCGCCTACGGGGAATTTGTATCGATAAGGGGTACAAATTCCCACTAAGCGCTCGGGACCCCTTGTAGGAAAATGTCCTAAGTGGGATATCTGTCAACTGGTATGGTTGACTAAAAATACTTCCTACGAAAATGTAGGGGGTATTTTTTTACGAAAAAATACAATCGATTCTTAAAAAGAAAAATTTTTGATTGGCAAAACCATAACAAGTTCGTTTTAGGGTTTTGATTTTGCGATTGATGCCTTCTAAAGGACCATTAGAGTATTCAAATTTAGCGCTATTTAAGACATATTTTCTGTTTTGACGAAGGGTTTGAATAGCAGTATCCATTTCTGTATTGGTTTTTTGGTAGTCTAAGATGGTTGACTCTAGTAATTCACTATTGCGCTCGTTTAGGGCTTTCGTGATATCTTGGTAAGTTTGGTATACTTCAGCGAACTTGGAAAATTTACTAGTAATGAGATCAACAGCATTTTGGCGAGTCATATATTGTTTAACGCCGCGAAGAAAAACTACTTCTTCAGGGTGAAGATCTTCAGCTTTTTTATGGAATAGCTTCCAATGTGACTTCATAATTTTATATTCTTGGCTCTGTTTATCAAGTTGCTTTAGGATAGAGATACGACAATTGTCCAAAGCGCGACCAGCTAATTGTACAAGGTGGAAGCGATCAATAATGATATTGGCATTAGGGAAAAGGCGATAGATAAAACTTTGATATTGAGCATTTAAATCAATTACAACTGATTGAACGCATTCGCGTTCGGCTTTTGAATAACGACTTTCAAAATAATCAACAATGGTAGGTGATAGACGATCCTGTAACTTTGTGACAATTTGGTGGGTTTCAGCGTCACAACAGATAAAGGACATCACAGACTTAATTGAACGAAACTCGTCAAAACATAGATGCTTAGGCAACTTAGCCACACGATAGTGTGGTTCCATGCGCTCTAAGATTGTTCGACGAACACTGCTAGGAGAGCAGTGACACATTTCAGCAATAAGCTGACCAGATAAGCCTTTACGAGCTAAAAGCATGATTTGATTTTTGAGATCACTGGATAAGGTTTGATTTTCTTTGGTTAAATTAGTAATAGCACCAAAAGTAGTATGGCATGATTTACATTTATAGCGTTGTTTACGAAGCTCTAGTTCATATCTTCTCCCATTTAAACTTGCCAGTCGTACATGAGTTTTGCGAAAGCCATCCTTATTAACTGTGGGAAAGCCACAGTTACGACAACGATTAATCGGATAAGAAAGAGTAGCTGTTATTAGCGTTATATACTCTTTAACAGAATCGTTGTTGTGTTCAGCTTCTTCAACAGAAATAATTTTAATATTTTTATCTTTAATTCCAAGAATATTTAGGATAGAATCATTATGGGACATTTGTTTAACCTTCTTTCATGATTTTTGTGGTGAATTGATTGTATAACGAGGGGACAGCAAATGTCCTCTTTTTTGTATAAAAAAATCTGGCATGGAATCTCTATCCATACCAGAAAGTGTATACCCCAAAAAAATAACTCAAATACAAATTCATTGAATATAGAGAGGAGAACATTTTTAT
>CAMYBO010000169.1 GCA_947254045.1 uncultured Granulicatella sp.
TCGCTGTATTCATCATATTTTTTAAATAAATTAACGACATATGAACATGTTGGGTGGATTTTCTTCTGATTTTTCCTTGCATAATCCGCTAATTTATCGACTAGTAATTTTCCAATTCCTTTTCCTCTATAAGTCGGCTCTACAAAAGTATGATCAGCAATCAATACATCTTTTTCAATTTGAAATGTAATTTCGGCATCCACTTCACCTACTTCATTATAATGTCTAAATGCATTTTCTTCTTTTACAAATTCCATTAAACTCACTCCTTCAATCTAATTCTAAACTTCGACTTGTTCAGACTTTTTTGCAATCGTTGTACAATATCGAATATACTCTGTTTTTGATAAAAATCTATTTGATTTTTAATTTGTTCATCCTGTAAATCAGAAAAGACACTACAAATGTGATTAGCTACAAGACAAACTTCATCCAGAGAAGATTGATACTGTTTCTTTAATCGTTGATTTTCACCAACGAGTATAAATAAATCCCCTAATGAAATATCTTTTGAATCTACTTTAATTTTATATCCTCCATTAGCTCCATTAACAACATCTACATATCCTTTAGAAGAAGCTAAACTCATTACTCTTCGCACAATAACAGGATTGCTACATGCATTATGCGCTAATTGTTGGCTAGAGAATCTTCTATCACAATGAACAGATAAATACGTTAAACAATGGATGATTACTATAAAGTCGTTTTCCATTTTGATTCCTCTATTTGATTAATCCAAATACATCATTTAATGCTTCTGCCATTGTTGGGTGAGTAAAGATTTAATCACGTAAAGCTGTATAAGGTAATTTCGCTTTAATAGCAGTTGCAATAATATTAATTACTTCATGAGATTCTTCCTCAAATAATGTTGCACCAACAATTTCATTTGTTTGTTCATGTACTAAAACTTTATAGAATCCAACTTGGTTTCCTAAAATTTTTGCTTTTGGAACAGCAGCCATTGGCAATTTAGCAACTTTCACAGGAATTCCTGCTGCTTGTGCTGCTTTTTCGTTTAAACCAACACTTGATAATGTAGGGCTAATAAATGTTGAAGTTGGAATTAATGAACGTTCTTTACTTGAATATTCTTTATTTCCTGCTAAGAAGTTTTTCACGATTCTGAAGTCATCTAATGAAATAAATATGAATTGAGGTCCACCATTTACATCACCTAATGCAAAAATATGTGATTTATTTGTTTGTAAAAATTCATTTACTTTAATAGCACCACGTTCAGATAATTCGACACCAGCTTTTTTTAAATCTAAGCCTTGAATGTTTGGTTTTCTACCTGTTGCTACTAATACTGCATCTGCAACAAGTGATTTTTCTTCATCATTTTTAGCATAGTAAACTGTGGCTTTATTTCCTTCTGTTTCTACTTTTTTAACAGAAATTCCTAATTCAAAAGTAACGCCCATTTCTTCTAAACGTTCTTTAACTGCTGCAGAAACATCATCATCTTCACGTGGAATAAATGCGTCGAATACATCTACAACTGTTACTTTTGAACCGAATTGTGCATATGTTGCTGCAAATTCTAATCCGATAAATCCACTACCAACAATCACAACTGATTCTGGGAATTCTTCTAAATCCATAATTGTTTCATTTGTGTGAATTGGTCCTCCAACTTTTAATCCTTCGATTGGTGGGATAAATGGAGTACCACCTGTATTAATAAAGATTCTTTCTCCAACATATTCTTCTACACCATTTGCTGTATCAACAGCAACTGTATGTTCATCTACAAAACGACCAAATCCATCTACAATTGTAACATTTGGAGCTGAATTAACTTTTTGATAGTTTGCTTGATTTAAAGCTGCAATTAAAGCTTTTTTCTCTTGAATTGATTTTTGATAATAACTAGCTGCATCTTCTTGGCTATATTTTTTACGAGCTACTGCAGTTGCATTTTTTTAGTTGGGATACATCCAACATTAATACATGTACCACCATACATTACAGGAGATTTTTCAATTAAGACTGTTTCTTCTCCTTGTGTCCCTAAGTAAGCAGCAATTGTTTTACCTGCTTTACCAAACCCGATAATAATATTTTCTACTCTACAGTACGTGGTTTATAAAATGTTCGATTGTCTAATCCAAAAATTCGTTCACTAAATTGTCCTGGTTCTGTTTTTTGTAAAGCTGATGTAATCATTGTGACACTTGCATCCATTAAGTCAACATGATGTAAAATCTCTGCCTCTAATAATAATGGACGAACTGGAGAACCATATTCTAATTTACCATGGTGTGCTAACACTAAATGTTTTAATAAGACAACATCTTCATGGCTTTGATCAATATCTAATTCTTCGCAGGCTTTTGTAATTTCTTCATCCATTAACACAATATGACCCATTAATTTTCCTTTAAGTGTATATTCTGTTCCAATTGCACCTGATAATTCAATAATCTTACCGATATCATGTAATAAAACTCCTGATAAGAGTAATGAACGATTCACTTCAGGGTATTGTTCTGCAATGGATTTTGCTAAACGTAACATAGATAATGTATGATAACTTAATCCACCAGCAAAAGCATGATGGTGTCGTTTAGCTGCAGGGTATTCAAAGAAATCTTGTTGATACTTCCCTAAAATTTTATGCACAATTCTTCTCATGACTGGATTAATGATTTCAAACAGAATAGAATTTAACTCTTCTTCCATTTCTTCTTTTTTCATAGGAGCATGCTCTAAGAAATCTGAAACTTCACTTGGTTCCCCAAATTCTGGTCTTGCTAAACGTAGTCCTGTAATTTTAATTTGAGGCATTCCATTAAAAATTTCTCTTTTTCCAACTAAATGAACAATACTACCTGATGAAAAGCGTTCAATCTGTCTCTTATACACATCTGACGCTGCCGACGACCTAACACAGGTGTAG
>CAMYBO010000170.1 GCA_947254045.1 uncultured Granulicatella sp.
GCTGATTAGCTATGAGTTTATTTTATGTTGCACTTGTTATGATAAATTATCTACACAAAAAGACCCTTCATAGCAGTAAACCAAGAGCCACCTTAAGGTAACTTCTGGCGTCCTTTACTACTATACAAGAGTCTATTTCAAATTTTTAGAATGTTTTTTGTACTTTCAACATGTTTGTTGAACCTGTTTCTCCAACTTTAAGACCAGCTGTAAGAATTAATAATTCTCCTTTTTCAGCAAATCCTTTTTCTAATACGATATCATTTGCAAGTTTGAACATATCATCAGTTGATGCAGGTCTATCAATTACATAAGGTTGAACACCCCAAACTAATGCTAAACCACGTTGTTGACGTTCAGTATAAGTGATAGCCATAATATTCGCACTTGGACGATATTTAGAAATCATTTTCGGAGTATGACCTGATTGAGTTGCAGCTACAATTGTTTTAACGTCTAAATTTTTAGCTGTGTGAGCTACAGAACGAGCAATTGCTTCTGCTACGTCTGAAGTATCATAAGTTTTTAATTTAAATTTATCTAGCTCATGTAATTCACGCTCAGTACGTACACAAATACTTGCCATTGTTTTAACAGCTTCTACTGGGTAGTCACCTGCTGCTGATTCACCAGATAACATAACTGCATCTGTACCGTCAAAGATAGCGTTCGCTACATCCCCTGCTTCTGCACGAGTTGGACGTGGGTTACGTTGCATTGAATCTAACATTTGTGTAGCTGTAATAACTGGTTTACCGCAAGCGTTACATTTCTTAATTAAAGCTTTTTGAACGATTGGAACTTCCTCTGCTGGAATTTCAACACCCATGTCTCCACGAGCAACCATTAAACCATCAGATAATGCTAAGATTTCGTCAATGTTGTCGATACCTTCTTGGTTTTCAATTTTAGGAATAATTTGAATATGAGTTGCATTGTATTCTTCTAATAAATCTCTGATTTCTTGAACGTCTGATGCACGACGAACGAAACTTGCTGCGATATAGTCGATATCATTTTCAATACCGAAGATAATATCTGCTCTATCTTTTTCAGTGATTCCTGGTAATTTAGTACTTACGCCTGGAACGTTAACACCTTTTTTGTTTTTAACAACACCGCTGTTATTTACAACTGTTACAATTTCGCCATTTGCATGGTCAATTTCAGTAACTGTTAAACCTACTAAACCATCATCGATTAAGATAGTAGATCCAACTTGAACATCGTTAATTAATTCTGGATAAGTAATAGAAATTTTTTCTTTAGTTCCTAATACTTGTGTCATTGAAATACGTAATACATCTCCAGTGAAGAATTCTAATGCTCCACCTTCCATATCATGTGTACGAATTTCTGGTCCTTTTGTATCTAATAAGATAGCAATCATTTTACCAGTTTCTTGACGTACTTTTTTAATATTGTTAATACGTGCTAAATGTTCTTCATGGTCTCCATGAGAGAAGTTTAAACGTGAAACGTTCATCCCTGCTTCTACTAATGCTGTTAATTTTTCAATTGATTCACTTGCTGGTCCAATTGTACATACAATTTTAGTTTTTTTCATAAAAAATTACTCCTTAATTAAAATGAAATTTCTTTATTTAATTGATATAATTCTAAGTTTGGTACATGTTTTCCATTTGCTAATGTTTCTACGATGTCGTTATAAACAACTTCTTCGCCACGAACACCAACGCAAACTCCACCAACGCCTTCTTTTAATAGGTCGATTGCTTTCGCACCTAAACGACTTGCTAATACACGGTCACGAGCAGTTGGTGAACCACCACGTTGAACATGTCCTAATACTGTTACACGAGTATGGAAATCTTCATCGTATTCCCATAATTTCTTAGCAAATTCATCGCCACTCATTACCCCTTCAGCTAAAAGGATAATTGTATGTTTTTTACCATTTAAGCGACCACGTTTTAAATCTTTTGCTACTTCAGCAATATCAAAATCTTGCTCAGGAATTAAAATTTGTTCTGCTCCACTACCGATACCAGTCCATAAAGCAATATCTCCTGCATTACGTCCCATTACTTCAACAATAAATGTACGTACGTGACTTGTTGCTGTATCTCTTAAGCGGTCAACTGCTTCTAATACAGTATTAATCGCTGTATCAAAACCAATTGTATAATCTGTACCTGGAATATCATTATCAATTGTTCCAGGAACTCCAATTGTTGGGAAACCTAATTTTGTTAAAGCTACAGCACCTTGGTAACTTCCGTCTCCACCGATAACAACTAAACCTTCGATACCGAATTTTTTCAATTGTTCGATTCCTTTTTCTTGACCCTCACGGTGTGCAAATTCAGGATAACGAGCAGAATATAAGAAAGTACCTCCACGGCTAATCATATCTCCTACATCAGAAGCTTCCATTTTACGGATATCTCCTGCTACTAATCCTGCATATCCATAGTTAATCCCATAGACTTCAAATCCTTCATAAATTCCTTTACGAACGATGGCACGAACTGCAGCATTCATACCTGGTGCATCTCCACCACTTGTTAAAACAGCAATACGTTTCAAGCTATTCACCTCTTATTATTTTTTTGGAACTCATCCAATTTCTTAACCTATTCTAACACTTTTCTACAAAAATGTCTTTTCTTTTCATTAATGAAAAGGTTTTTATTTTATAATTTTTACATTTTCTTCTCCAACAATAGAAGAAAGGGCTTTTAAAGTCCCTGCATCTACCGCTATTCCTGAGTTAAAATTCATTTTTAGAACTTGATCCTTACTTTCGATGTATAAAAGAACGGTTGTATCGCCAGGATTATTAATAATGACATTTCTAATTTGATCAAATACTTCTTTAGTTTGTAATTTTTCAGTGATTTTAATATAACATTTAATCGAAACTGCTTGTGCTAGTCC
>CAMYBO010000171.1 GCA_947254045.1 uncultured Granulicatella sp.
TACAGTAAGGGGTGTATGAAAATGAAGTTAATCGATATTACCAATAGTCACTTAAAACTTGTTAAAGAGCAATTAGCCAATACGGATGCATTTTTTGTAAAAGTGTATTCATTAGGACAAACAACTGTTATTTATGAAGATGCTGCTACTCATAAAGATATCGTTATTCTCAACCGTAAGCGTCGTGTAAAAGACAATGAAATCGAATTTGTTGTTCATCGTTTGCTTCATACAACTTGCGATAATTTAGATATTATTTACGCAGATAATTTTGTTGAAATTAGTATTCCAGTAGAGAAACCAAAAATAAACTTTTCATAAAACGTTTTAAAGAACACCTGTACTGTTACCAGTATCACATATTAAAAACGAGATTGAGCTTTTTCAATCTCGTTTTTCTTTTTAAGATAATTGATTTCTCCACTCTAATAATTTTTCCACATCATCTTGATGAATAGTTCCTGAGGCCACTGCTTCTTCTATTAAAACAGGATAATTAGTTAGTGTAGTATATTCTACTTCTTCATGAGAAAAGGCTTCATGAGCTTTAGTTAACTCATAACTAAAAATCGCAACGACTCCTAACACTTCAGCTCCAGCTTCTCTTAGAGCTTTTGCTACTTTTAAAGATGACAAACCAGTAGAAATTAAATCTTCGATAATCACTACTTTTTGACCTTCTAATACTCTTCCTTCAATTTGATTGGTTTTTCCATGTTTCTTTGCAGAATCTCTAACATAAATCATTGGTAAATCTAAAAATTCACTGACCCAAGCAGCATGAGGAATACCTGCTGTTGCAGTTCCAGCTACGACTTCTACTGCTGGATATTTTTCTTTTATGACTTCTACCATTCCTGAAGCAATTTCTCTACGAATACTTGGATAAGACATAGTAATTCGATTATCACAATAAATTGGGGATTTAATTCCTGATGTCCATGTAAAATAATTATTTGGTCTCAATGCTACAGCTTCAATCGCTAATAATTCTTTGGCAATTTTACGTTCTAATGACATATTATTCTCCTTTAATTTGTAAATTGTTCTTTGATAAAATGATACACTTCTACAGGATTTTGCGCTTTTGTAATAGAACGCCCAACAACAATATGTGTACTTCCTTCAAGACTTGCAAGTTTAGGAGTTGCTACACGTTTTTGATCACCTACTTCATCTGTTTCAAGCCGAATTCCTGGAGTCACTTTTAAAAAGTCCTCCCCACAATTTTCTGTAATTTTTCCAGCTTCCCAAACAGACGAAACAACTCCATCTAATCTTGCTTGTTTTGCTAACTTCGCATAATGAATGACACTTTCTTCTAATGAAAGAGGGATACATTGATACTCTTTCATATCTTGTTCTGAAGTAGAAGTTAATTGAGTAATGGCAATGACATTTGTGTCTGGACTTCCTCCATCTAGCATCCCCTGTTTAGCTGCTTTTAGCATTTCATAGCCACCTGCAGCATGTACGGTCAAAATATCGACATGAAACTGTGCCAATCCTTTGGCTGCACCATAAACCGTGTTAGGAATATCATGCAATTTCAAGTCCAAAAAGATTTTATGTCCTAATGCTTTAATTTTTTCAACAACTACTTGTCCATTTTGTAAATATAATTCTAGCCCAATTTTTACAAATAATTTTTCATCGCCAAATTTTTCTAAAAATTCTAATGAATCTTCCACTGTTGGAAAATCTAATGCAACAATGACTTCTTTCTTCATCCTACCACTCCTTCTTTATTGATAAGCTCGTCCACGTAACTCTAGTAGATGATAAACTCCTAATTCATCAAGGACACTTTCTAATCGGTCAATAATTTTTGGACAAACATACGGATCTGTAAAGTTTGCTGTTCCAACTGCCACCGCACTTGCTCCTGCTGAAATAAAATCAACCACATCCCATTCATCCATAATCCCTCCCATTCCAATAATAGGGATATCAACTGATTGCGCTACTAAATAGACCATTCGAATGGCTACAGGTTTAATAGCTGGACCAGATAATCCACCTGTTACATTCGCAATAATAGGCTTCCCTGTTTTTCTATCTAAACGAATCCCTACTAATGTATTAATCATCGTTATTCCATCAGCTCCGCCTTCTTCAACAGCTTTTGCCATTGATACAATATCTGCTACATTAGGAGATAATTTGACATAAACAGGAACACTGGAAACTTCTTTTACTTTTTCTGTTAAAGTTCTAGCAACACATGGATCTGTTCCAAATTGAATCCCTCCATGTTTGACATTTGGACAAGAAATATTTAATTCTAAAGCATGAACATTGGGAGCTTTACTAATCTGCTCTGCAACATAAACATAGTCTTCAATGTCACTTCCTGCTACATTTGCAATAATTGGAACATCATATTTTTCTAAAGCTTTTAATTTAGTTTCCATAATTTCGTGCACACCTGGATTTTGTAACCCAATCGCATTCAACATTCCACTAGAAGTTTCTGCCACACGAGGTGTAGGATTCCCAAATCTTGATTCTTTAGTTGCAGCTTTTATCATAATGGCACCTAATTTACTTAAATCATAAAAATGAGCATATTCTAAACCAAATGCAAAGCAACCAGAAGCTGGCATAATAGGATTCTTCAAATCTAAACCTGGTAATTTTACTCGTAATCTCTCGCTCATCATTTCCTCCTATAAAGCTAACTCTCTAGTATCATAAACTGGCCCATCATAACAAACTCTTGAAATTGTGCCGTCCTTTTTCTCGCAAACACAGGCATAACAAGCTCCTACTCCACAAGCCATTCGCTCTTCTAACGATACATACCCCATTTTTTTCTCATCCATTTGAGTTAATGCTTTTAACATTGCAAATGGTCCGCAACTAAAATATTTATGATAGTCTAATAC
>CAMYBO010000172.1 GCA_947254045.1 uncultured Granulicatella sp.
AATTAATCGTGTGATAAATCCACCAAGCATTCCAATTGCTACTCCACCGATTAATTCTTGAATGATAATCCCTATTACAATACCAATTAGAATTGCTACTAACATAATGGCATTCAGGACATTTAATTCTTTTAATTTTTCTTTAGAATCCATTCTTTCACCTACACTTTATTCTACTACATTCACCTGGCACATTTTCATAGCTTCTAATGCTTGCTGATGAGTTTGAGGTGTTACACCAGCACATGAAGTTGAGTTTACATAAATCGGTACTTCTGGGAAATTCGCTTTTGCTAATAAAACATTACTAATAACACAAATATCCGTACATACCCCTAAAAATGTAATAGAGTTGATTGAAGGAATCTCTTGTAATAATTCCATTAATGTTGTGGAACCAAAAGTAGGCTTTTCAACTCCAATAGCATCTTTTTCTAAAAGTGCTTCTTTTACAGTTTCATCTAATTGCCAACCAGGAGTTCCTTTTACACAGTGAACGACTGGTATTTTTTTACCTTCTTCTGTTTCTAAATAATTTTCATGATGAGTATCCAAGGTATAAAAGACTTTCCCAGGAAATTCTCGAATTGTTGATGCAACATTAGGAACAATCGCTACTGCCTCTTTTGTTCCTAAGACTCCATCTACAAAATCTTTTTGCATATCCACTACAACTAAAATATCTGTCATGATTGTTCCTCCAATAAATGATAGTATTCATATAAATGACGAAATAAGAAATAATATCCACCTACTAATACATAACTAATACTTATGACGAGAAGTAATAATTCTTTAAACCATGCTGCCATTTCAAACGCTAATGCACCACCGAATAAGAAAAATAGCATACTTAGACTATAAAATACTATTTTCACTTTGTCCTTACGATGACCTCTTAGACATCTACCAATTGCAAAACCTGTATCTGTTAAATATCCTGTAAAATGCGAAGTTCTGACAATCATCCCTCGGTAATAAATAAACATTCCATTTTGAATACCAACAGTAAATGCTAATTGATAGATCCAGATTGATTCTAATTTAAACCAAAAACTGACTCCTAATAATAGGCCAAGAACTATGAGTAATACACCATAACGATTTGCAAAACGAAAGACTTTCTCTGAAAATATCATTCCACAACAAACGCCACCAAGTAAGAAACTAATGATAATACATAATAACACAAGGGCATGATTTGTTTCACCAGACATCGCATGAATCAAAAATCCTGAAACATTTCCTGTCATATGAGTAGTAGGCTTCTCATATAATAACAATGTTGTAATATTTACAAATCCTGAAAGGGCACTTAGAAGTCCAATCCACATCGCAAATAATATTCCTTTTTGTTGTTTCATCACTACCCCCTAACTATTGTTGTATAAAGTATAGGAAAGCAATTCCCAAACAAAACACATTTATTCCATAACAAATTGTAAAATAAATTCGGTGAGTTTTATGGTGGAATATAAGCATTCCTAGTATTCCACCAATTCCCCCACCAATGATTCCTAATGTTAATAATCTTCTTTCAGGTATCCGCCATTTTTTTCGTTTAGCCGCTCTTTTATCGATTCCCATCAAAAGAAATAATAAAAGATTTATCAGTAGCACATATCCTAAAAATAACGACGGAATATTACTCAACTGGTACAGCCTCACAACTAGTTCCATTTAATTGACCAATTTCAAAAATATATTGTCCAGTTTTTGTCACTAAACAAGGAACACCTACCATTCCCCATTGTTTACGGCCTTCAAATTGTGGTTTATCATCTCTTAAACGAATAAATTCTTTTAAATTTGCCATATTTGCAGTAATATCTACCTCACGATAGCTAATATTTTGTCTTTGTAACTCCTTTACAAATGCTTTAGTATCTGGACATAAGCTACTAAAATATAATACGTGTTCTTCCATCTTAAAAACTCCCTATCTTACTAAAGTTTGTTGTAAAGCTTGTCTTGCTAATTGATCAGCACCTCGGTTTTCCTTTTCAGGAATCCATTCTAAAAATAGTTGCGGGATTTTTTTACGTTCTTCCTGCACTTTTTTTAGAATCTCTTGGTAAGCTACTTGTTTCGTATAATTTTTTTCAATCGCCATCATGGCAAATTTCGAATCAGAATTCAAAAAAATCACGTCATGATGCCATTCTTTTTCTTGAAGAATGATTAAGGCACGATAAATCGCCCATAATTCTGCTTGATGATTATCCATTAATTGGTCAGCATTTTCCTTAAATAAAAATTGTTGTTTTTCGTATAAAATTTCAATTCCAATTCCAACTTTTCCTGGATTTCCATTTACAGCTGCATCTGTTCTTACTCGAATCATTCAGAAACTACTACACTTACATGAGTAGCTTGAAGTCCATGAGCACCTTGTGCAATTTCAAATTCTACTCTTTGTCCTTCCTTTAAAGTCTTAAATCCTTCAGATATAATGCCAGTAAAGTGAACAAAAATATCTTCATCAGTATCAGTAACCGAAATAAAACCATAGCCTTTTTCATTGCTAAACCATTTTACGATCCCTTTTTTCATTATGAAAACCTCCAGCCTTTTCTATCATTAGACAGCTTTTATCTCATTATATACGTTCTAATTCTTTTTTTAAAATGATTTGTTTCAAGTCTATTTTCAGTATTTATTTTCTCGAAAATCGTCATATTGTTTAACAAAAGTAGCATCATCATAAAATAAACTTTGCATTATGTCTTCTTTCTTTGAAAAATAGTTTATCCATTCCTCAAAAGAAGAAATATACTCTTCTTGAAACGGATATAATCGAATCGTGTCTTGCATCCATTTTTGAGCTAACATCGTAGCCTCTTCCAT
>CAMYBO010000173.1 GCA_947254045.1 uncultured Granulicatella sp.
GACAAACTCACAACGTTCTACAAACCGTACTTTATTACAATATATGCAAAAACATTTTGCAGATAAAGTTGAAATTGAATTAGTGGAAATTAAAGATATTCCATTATTCAACAAACCAGCAAATAAACAAGTACCAGAACTTGTAACAGAAATTGCTGATAAAATCGAAGCTGCTGATGGAGTAATCATTGGTACTCCAGAATATGACCACGCTATTCCAGCTGTATTAATGAGCGCATTAGCATGGTTATCATATGGTATTCATCCATTATTAAATAAACCTGTAATGATTACAGGAGCATCTTATGGAACATTAGGTTCTTCTCGTGCTCAATTACAATTACGTCAAATTTTGGACTCTCCAGAATTAAAAGCAAATGTAATGCCAGGATCTGAATTCTTATTATCTCACTCGCTTCAAGCATTCGATAAAAAAGGTGATTTAATCGATTTAGATACAATCAAAAAATTAGATGCTTTATTTGATGATTTCCGTTTATTCGTGAAAATTACTCAAAAATTAAGAAGTGCTCAAGATTTATTACACAAAGAAGCAGAAAACTTTGATTGGGAAAATATTTAAGACCATAATAAGAGAGGAAAAACGATTATGAAATTTGTAGGGATTGTAGGTTCAAATGCTGAACTATCATATAACCGTAAATTATTACAATTCATTCAACGTGAATTTAAATTAAAATTTGAATTAGAAGTTCTTGAAATAGATGAAGTTCCAGTATTCAATCAAGATGAAAAATGGGACGATAGCTTCCAATTACGTTATTTATATAACAAAATCACTCGTGCTGATGGTGTTATCATCGCTACGCCAGAACACAATCATACTATTACAGCATCACTAAAAAGTGTTTTAGAATGGTTATCATTTAAAGTGCATCCATTTGAAAACAAACCAGTGATGATTGTAGGGGCTTCATACCACGACCAAGGTACATCACGTGCGCAAGTACATTTACGTAAAATTTTAGATGCTCCAGGTGTGAATGCATATACATTGCCAGGAAATGAATTCTTATTAGGAAAAGCTAAAGAAGCATTCGATGAAAACGGAAATATCACAAATGAAGGAACTGTGAAATTCCTAGAATCTTGTTTAGATAACTTTGTAAAATATGTGGAGGTCGTTTCTAAATTGAAAAAACCAAAACCAATTGCTCCAGAAGATTTATATTGTACAAATCCAATCGCAACAACTATTCAAGGTGTTGACCCAGATGATCCAGATTGGGTAGAAAAAGCAGCAGAAATCGTAGGTGCTGTATCTGGAGACACTTATGTTAAATTAGACCACGGTATCTTAACAGTTAACCAAATTGACATGTTCTTAAAAGCAATGCCATTTGAGTTAACATATGCAGATGATAACAACCAATTCTTGTATTACAATAACGCTCATCAAGAACCAAGCACAATGTTTGGTAAACGTGTACGTGTTCAAGCAGGTAGCAGATTAGGAACTGTTCATGCTTCATTACCACCTGCAAGAATGAAAAATGTTGAGTGGGTTGTAGGCGTATTACGTAATGGTAATCAAGAATATGTTCGTACAATTGTACCAGGAACACCAGAAGGAGTTATTAATACTCATAACTATCAAGCAATGTACTATCCAGATGGTTCATATGCTGGAATTAATGAAATTATCTTTAACTTCCAACCATGGTTAGATTGGTATTTAGAAACAACTGGTCAACGTTTAGTTGGAGGAAATGCTCCAGTTGCAGGTGGACACGGTTCGCATGGAAGCGCAGATGCAACTTCAGGAGCTTCATCAGATACTCCAAGTCATGGTGCAGCAGACGCAACTTCAAGTGCAAGTAACTAATAGAAAAATAATAAAAGGCAAGCGAAATTTTTCGTTTGCCTTTTTCTTTAAAAATATTGTTTTAAAATTTGAAGTTCTGAAGAGTTTAATGAACGATACTCCCCTGCTGCAAGAGAAGAATCCAGTACAAATTCACCAAACCGAATTCGCTTAAGGAAAGTGACTTTAACTCCAACACATAAAAACATCTTTTTAATTTGATGAAATTTTCCTTCGGAAATTGTAACTGTAGCTTTACAAAAGGAAGGAGATGATTCAAGAATTGATAATTTAGCTGGTTTACAAATAGTTCCATCATGGAACATAATTCCTTCGTGAAATCTTTGAATACACGAATCATCTAAAGGTCCATTTACTTCAACGTAATATTCCTTTTCAATGTGCTGAACAGGATTTAATAGTCGATAACCTAATGGACCGTTATTCGTGATGATTAAAAGCCCTTCGGTATCTCTATCTAAACGACCGATGGGATATAGTCCTTCTACATTTTCCTTTTTAAATAAATCAATAACAGTAGGAAGAAACGCATCAGTTGTGGCAGAGATAAGACCCTTAGGTTTATTTAACAAATAATACTTTTGAAAGTTATCCTCAATTCGAGTCCCTTGAACAGTAATAAATTGAAGTTGTGGATCGACATTATTACTTACATGGGTTGCAGGAATAGAATCAATAAGAACTTCTCCGGAAGAAATTAATTTTTTCATTTGTTTACGAGAAATATCAAAGTGCTTCATCAATAAATGTTCGAGACGCATAAAAACCTCCTTAATCATAATCGAAAAAATTATAACATATTTTTTTGAAAAAAGGGGTTGACGATGAAGCTTATCTATGATAAATTATTAAACGTTGTTGCGAGACAACAAAAAAGCTCTGAAACAATTTTCAAAAAATGAAAAAAGTTGTTGACAGATAAAAACACCTATGATAACATATAGGAGTTGTCGCGATAAAGCGACGTTGACCTTTGAAAACTAAACAAAGAAG
>CAMYBO010000174.1 GCA_947254045.1 uncultured Granulicatella sp.
TGAGCGCAATAGTCTCGTGGGCTCGGAGATGTGTATAAGAGACAGATTTAAAAGTACATGATACGCGTATGCAGGATGATTTGATTGTAAATGGAAAATCCAACTATGATTTACTCCAACAATTAATGTTGCGATAATTCCAATTCTAATACCAAAAGTTTGTACAAAATAGACAATTGGTAAAAGTAATAAGAAGTTCGTTAAAAGTAGTACAACGGATTGTCCACGTTTTGGAACTTTATAAAATTTTGAATACATCATTTCTTGTAAGTTAATTATAAACAAGAAAAAATATAAAACGAGTATCCCAGAAAGAGGGACAGCATTTGTTTTAATGGCTAGAAAAAAACCTAAAAATGAATAACTGACAGGAGCTAAAAATAAACTCCATAATGGATTCGTCAATTGTTTCAAATAAGGTGATTCTGAATGTGCCATAGAATTTGCGGACATATCAATTACCTCGAAAATACTTTTTGATTTCATGATAGGTAAATTAATCCAGCTTGTCAAGCAGTATTTAAACGATTACATGACATTTTCAAAAAATAAATGTATAAAAAAGAGAAATAATACTAGGAATTTTCAAAAATAATGCTATAATGGTTGAGTCTTAAAAAAATATGATATTCCCGAGAGGATGCACCATGTGTAGATGCCTTGTAACCGGAATTGAATGGGGGAAAACAATGGAAAAAATTTTATTTACATCGGAGTCTGTTACTGAAGGACATCCCGATAAAATCGCAGACCAAATTAGTGATGGAGTGTTAGATGCTATTTTAGCTCAAGATCCAACTGCTCGTGTAGCCTGCGAAACAGTTGTTAATACAGGTTTAGTCGTATTAGTTGGTGAAATTACAACAACAGCTACAGTCGATTATCAACAAATTGCAAGAGATACGATTCGTAAAATTGGTTATGTTGATCGCAAGTATGGCTATGATGCGGATAGCGTTGCTGTCATGGTTTCTTTAGATAAACAATCACCAGATATTGCAATGGGGGTTAATGATGCTTTAGAAACTCGTGGACAACAAGAAGAGTTTGGGGCAGGAGACCAAGGATTAATGTTTGGTTTTGCTACTAATGAAACAGATACTTACTTACCAATGCCAATTTACTTAAGTCATCAATTAGCTTATCAATTAGCAAAAGTTCGTAAAGAAAAACAATTAGACTATTTAGGACCAGATGGTAAAGTTCAAGTAACAGTTGAATATACTACTGACCATAAAGTAAAACGTATTGATACAATTGTTGTAAGTACACAACATGATGAAGAAATTTCTCAAGAACAAATTCATCGTGATATTTTAGAATTTGTAGTAAAACCAGTTGTACCAAGTGAGTTATTAGATGATGAGACACGTTACTTCATTAATCCAACAGGAAAATTCGTAATCGGTGGGCCAGTTGGAGATTCTGGATTAACAGGTCGTAAAATCATTGTAGATACTTACGGTGGATATGCTCGTCATGGTGGAGGAGCATTCTCAGGAAAAGATGCAACAAAAGTTGACCGTTCTGCAAGTTATGCTGCTCGTTATATTGCTAAAAACGTAGTAGCTGCAGAATTAGCGGATAAATGCGAAATCCAATTAGCTTATGCGATTGGAGTAGCTCAACCAGTATCGATTTCTGTGGATACTTTTGGAACAAATCAAGTTTCAGAAGAAAAATTAATTGCTGCGATTCGTAAAGTGTTCAAATTAACTCCAAAAGGAATTATTGAAACATTACAATTACGTAGACCAATTTACCAACAAACTGCTGCTTACGGACACTTTGGACGTAAAGATGTAGATTTACCATGGGAACAATTAGATAAAGTTGAAGCTTTAAAAGCTGAATTTTAATAAAATGTTTGAAAGGCTTAAAATGATGTTTAAAAGACATGATTTTAAGCCTTTTTTATTTTGAAATGAAAGTAAAAGATGAGGAAAAAAGAAAAATTATTATTGGTATTTTAAGCAATTTTAGCAGCAGTTTTTTATGCAATAAATACACCATTTTCAAAAATTTTACTAGATAAAGTATCGCCAACATTTATGGTAGCATTTTTATATTTAGGTGCTGGTATTGGAGTAGGAGCCATGTATTTATTTCAATACAAAAATGAAAAAGTAGAAGAAAGAATAGGATGTGAAGATTGGCTGTATGTTCTAGGAATGATTGTATTAGATATAGCTGCTCCTATTTTTTTAATGATTGGAATTAGAATTGGAACAGCTGCAAATGCATCCTTGTTAGGAAATTTCGAAATTGTAGCAACAACATTGATTGCATTATTGCTGTTTAAAGAAACAGTGACTAAAAGATTGTGGATTGCAATTGGATTTATAACTCTTTCAAGTATTTTGCTTACTTTTGATGGACAGGGAAGTTTCCAATTTTCACTAGGTTCCCTATTTGTTATTCTAGCAACTAGCTGTTGGGAATTGGAAAATAATTGCACAAGAAAAATATCAGATAAAAGCACGTATCAAATAGTATGTCTTAAAGGAATTTTTTCAGGCGGAGGATCATTTCTCATTGCTTTATTTCTAAAGGAGGCTATTCCAGATATTAAAGAAATTTTAGCTGTAATGCTATTAGGATTTGTCTCTTATGGGATTAAGTATCTTCTTTTATATAAGAGCACAAAGAGGTTTAGGGGCTGCAAAAACAAGTGCCTATTATGCAATAGCACCATTTGTAGGAGCAATATTATCCTTTGTATTTAATAGTGAAATTTTAACACCTATGTATTTTATAAGTTTAATTTTTATGGTTATTGGAACCTGTCTCTTATACACATCTGACGCTGCCGACGACCTAACACAGGTGTA
>CAMYBO010000175.1 GCA_947254045.1 uncultured Granulicatella sp.
ATATAGGAATGCATCGCTTTTATTTGATAGAATAAATACAAATCAAAGAGAAAGTAGGAATTGACATGACATTATTAGATGTAAAACAAGTACAAAAAATTTACCATACTAGATTTGGAGCGATGCAAATAGAAGCGTTGAAAGATATTACTTTTAGCGTTGAAAAGGGAGAATATGTTGCCATCATGGGTGAATCAGGATCTGGTAAAACAACACTGCTAAACATTTTAGCAACATTAGACCGCCCTACAAAAGGACAAGTATTATTGAATCAGTTAGATATTCAAAATATTCCAGACAAAACATTAGCGGCCTTTCGTCGTGACCATTTAGGATTTGTATTCCAAGATTTTAACTTATTAGAAACATTATCCGTTAAAGACAATATGTTACTTCCATTAGTTTTAGCGAAAAAAACTGTTCAAGAAATGGAGAAAAAAGTAAAACCTGTTGCTGCTTTATTAGGAATTGAAAAACTATTAGAAAAATATCCTTATGAATTATCAGGAGGTCAACAACAAAGAGTAGCCATTGGACGTGCGATGATGGCTGATCCAAGTATACTATTAGCGGATGAACCAACAGGAGCATTAGATTCAAAATCTTCTAGCAATATTTTAGATGTATTCGATACATTAAATGAAAATGGTCAAACGATTTTAATGGTAACGCATAGTACATTAGCGGCTAGTCGAGCTAAACGAGTGTTATTTATTAAAGATGGAATTTTATATCATCAATTATTTAAAGGGGAACGTACAGATGAAGAAATGTTTGAAGCAATTTCTGATACGTTAACAGTAATGGCTAATCGAGGTGAGAGTCATGTTTAAATTAATTAGTTCATTAGCAGTATCTAATTTAAAGAAAAATCGAACACTTTATATTCCCTTTTCAATTGCTACTATTACGATGATGGTGATTACATACATTTTGATGGCATTATCTACAAATAAAACGATATTGCAAAGTAATGGTGGAAGCACAGTAGTTATGGCGTTAGGGTTTGGTGTTGTCATCATGTTACTTGTCTCTACTTTAACAATGATTTATGCCAATGGTTTTGTAATGAAAAACCGTTCAAAAGAATTTGGGTTATATAGTATTTTAGGATTAGGTCGCTCGCAAATTCAATTGTTACAAGTGGTTGAAATGCTGTTGTTTGCAGTAATGAATCTGATTGTAGGACTTGTATTAGGAGTATTATTGAATCGATTAGCATTTGCCCTATTATTAAAAGCAATGCGCTTTAACGTTCCAATTTCATATGAATTCCAAATTGCATCAGTTATTATCATTGGAATTTTATTTAGCGGGATTTTTGTATTCTTAATGATTTTAAATGCGATTAAAATTAGAGTCAGTCGTCCATTAGAATTACTCCGTGAAAAGAAATCAGGAGAAAAAGCAGGTCGTTTCTTAAGTATTCGTGCGCTAATTGGGGTAGTGATTTTAGGGTCTGCTTATTATATTTCTCAATCAATTGAAAGTCCGATTAAAGCGTTAGGGTGGTTCTTTGTTGCAGTATTATTAGTAGTCATCGCAACTTATATTTTATTTGATGCTGGAAGTATTGCACTTTTACGTATCTTGAAAAATTGTAAAACGTTCTACTATCGCCCAATTAACTTCATCTCAGTTTCTAACTTAATTTTTAGAATGAGAAAAAATGCGATGGGCTTAGCAAGTATTTGTATTTTATCAACAATGGTACTTGTGACTCTGGGAACGACTGGTTCATTACAGTTTGGTGCACAAGAAGTTATTAATCGAACAAGTCCGACGGATTTTACTTTTACAAATATGTATCGAAATCCTGAAGAAACAGTACAATATTCAAAAGAGGCGAAACAATTAGCGGAAAGTGCTTCTTCAAAAGTAACAGATTATTTTGAGTACTCTTATATTTTAATAGGGGGAAACCAAGAAAGTAATGTATTAGATACAAATTTAAAAAAAGTGGGTGCATTACCAGAATCAATGGTCGTTCTTGTATCCGTGGAAGATTATAATCGTAATGCTGGAGAAAATATCACTGTTAAACCTGGAGAAATGGTGATAGGAGAACAATATACTGAGAAAACAAAACCTAGCTTTACTCAAGTAGTAGTTGGGGAAAATACTTTCTCAATTGGACAAGTCATCGAAGTGAATCAGTTTGCTGCAGGATTAATTGTAAACCCGAATATAACAAATCATTCTTATATTGGAATTTTAAATGAAGAAGATATGGCAAAAGTTGTTCCATATTACAGTAAAGATAACGCTGCAGGATATCGTGCTTATACAAGACATTATATTGCATTATGGAATACATCAAGTCAAACCAATGAGGAGAAGAAAAAAGAATTAGAAGTGTATCAACAATCTGATATTGATGGAGAAATCGGTGGGAAAATTGAAATTGCTCAATTACTATTCCAATTTTATGGTTCCCTATTATTCTTAGGAATCTTATTAGCGATTGCCTTTTCAGTAGGAGCGGTCTTAGTGATTTACTACAAACAAGTTTCTGAAGGGTATGAAGATCGTGAACGTTATGTTATCTTGAAGAAGATTGGAATTGATCAACCAATGATTCATCAATCGATTAATCGTCAAGTGTTAATTGTATTCTTCTTACCATTATTAACAGCATTCTTACATACTGCGTTATCGTATAATATG
This sequence comes from uncultured Granulicatella sp., assembly GCA_947254045.1. Classification (GTDB taxonomy): domain Bacteria; phylum Bacillota; class Bacilli; order Lactobacillales; family Aerococcaceae; genus Granulicatella. Next base: position 2,668 of record CAMYBO010000175.1, read on the forward strand.
GTGAGCAAAATCGTGTTCATCTTTGGAATTAAGGGAAGTATTATTGCCTGTCTCTTATACACATCTCCGAGCCCACGAGACTATTGCGCTCATC
>CAMYBO010000176.1 GCA_947254045.1 uncultured Granulicatella sp.
ATTCAAAATTAACAAAATTGACTCGTCCAACCTTAACAACCATTGCGCCTCCATTATATGATATTGGAGCAGTAGCGATGAGATTGTTAACGAAAATTATGAATAAGGAAGAAATTTTAGATGCTGAAATTACTTTACCTTATAAGATTGAATATCGTCAAACAACTAAATAACTACTAAAAAAGACTTCGAGATTTTTCCTCGAAGTCTTTCTTTTAATTTCTTAATTTTGTAGTCTGTGTTGAAGAAGTAGGTTTTGGTTTTTCAGATGAAGATTTCTTCTTATCTTTATCTTCGCTAGATTCTTTTTCTTTGTCACTCTGTCCATTCCAATATTTTTCTAGTTCAGCATTTGTAGCACCTACAGCAAAGTGATAAGTTGGAGCAATTGGACCGAAATCTTTTTTAAATAAATCAGAAGTGGTGCTACCTTTAATAGAATAAGTTTGACCATTATAAGTAGCTGTTCCAGCTTTTGTTCCAGTAGTAGAAACTACTGAATCTTGATAAACTGTTGAAGGTTGAACGAATTTTGCACTTTGATTAAATAAACTTGGTTTTGCACTGTAGACTGCATTCATAAGACTCGTCCAATTTCGTAAACTTCTCATAGTTGGATGTCCATATCCATCAGATGCTGTGATAGAGTAACGTGCACTATAGAAGTTATCATATCCAATCCAAGAACCAAGAGTTACTTCTGGCGTATATCCCACAAACCAGTTATCTACTTCAAATTCTGACGTACCTGTTTTACCAGCTATATCTGCGGTAAATTTCAAGTTACCTTTAATATTATAAAAATCAGTTGTTGCTGCAACTTGTCTTAAAATATCTGTTGTTAAATAAGCTGTTGCAGGGGAGAAGACTTCAGTCGAGTTGTCTTCATGTTGATAAACAACTTTTCCATGAATATCTTCAATTTTTTCAATTAAATACGCTTCATGATGAACACCGCCATTAGCTAACGTAGAAAAGGCACTTGTTTGTTCCAATACGGTAGGACCAGTTTTTGTTCCACCGATAGATAAAGCAATATTTTGATATTCTTCTTCACCAATTCCTTGAATACCCATTTTTTTCAAATATTCTCCAGCATTGATTCCTTTAGAAAGCATTGTTTGGAAAATTTTGATGGTTGGGTTATTTAATGAATTTTTTAATGAATGACGAGCAGTTAAGAAGTTATTAGAAATTCGATTACCGTAGTTGGTAGGCTCCCAATAAGTTCCATTTTGTTGTAAAATACTAATTTTTGTATCTGGAATGATACTAGCTGGGTATATAATATTATTTTCCATAGCTGGAGCATAAACAAGTAGCGGTTTAATCGTTGAACCAGGAGAACGATGTGTTGTAAATGCATGGTCTACTTGGTTAACTTGGAAATCACGACCTGCTACGAATCCTAATATACGTCCTGTACTGTTTTCAATTAATACCGCACCATTTTGTGCCATATCGGTTTGTTTTTTAGCTTCACCGGTATTTTGATCAATATATGGTGTTTGATAAGTTGGTCCAATTTTACTTCCGTTAATAGCCGTAGATTTTTGCATCGCTTCATAAATCCCTTGGTCAATAGTAGAAGTGATTTTATAACCACCTGTTGCTAATTCAGCATTGGCACGATCATAATAGCGATTAAATAATTCTGTATCTTTCTTTAATTGATCATAAGTCAAACGATCTTTCTCAGCTATTTTTTTCATTAAGATTTTCGTAGCTTCACGATTAACTGCTTGATATAAATACGATTGACGTTGCGTTGAAATTTCTTCAGGTTCTAAAAAATCCTGAGTAATATCATATGCTAAAGCTTCATCATATTGTTGTTTTGTAATTTTCTTTTCACGATACATGCTAAAGAGAACTGTTTTCATACGCGTTAATCCTGCTGAAATATCTTCTTTTAGAGTAGCATAGTTTGTATATGGAGTATACGTAATTGGATTTTGAGGCATTCCAACTAAGTAGGCAGCTTGAGGTAATGTTAAGTCTTTTGCTGAAACTCCAAAAACTCCTTGTGCTGCTTCTTCAATACCTGAAATGTTTAATCCATTATGATTTCGTCCAAATGGAGAAACATTTAAGTAAGCTTCTAAAATTTGATCTTTCGTAAAATGTTTTTCTAGGCGAAGCGCATATAAAATTTCATTTGCTTTTCGTTTAAAAGTAACTTCACTTGTCAAAATTTGTTGTTTAATTAATTGTTGCGTTAAGGTAGACCCCCCAGAAACTCCAGAACTAGAAGAGGCTGCTTCTTGAAGAAGTGCACGTACTAGAGCTTTAGGAACGATTCCTTTATGTTGATAGAAATAACTATCTTCTGTCGCAACAATACCATCTTTTACAAACGGAGACATTTTATCTAATGTAGTCACTAAACGAACTTCATCACTTGTAACATCAGAAATCTTGTCGCCATCTTGATAATAAAAACTTGAAACTAAATTCAGATTCGTAATCGCATCTGCCATTTCTTCTTGTGTTAATGGTTTTTCATTGGCTGTCAAGCTTGCAAAATATCCTAATCCAATTCCTGTTCCAAAAATTCCTAATAATATAAATCCACATAATAGAATAAATAATAAATTTTTAATCACAGAAAAACTTACATTGAAAATAAATCGTAAGTGTTTTTGCAAAGGTTGATTCCAAAAAGTCAAGAATTCTTTGAAAAATTCTCGAATGTTATTCGAATTTGGCATATTATCAAC
>CAMYBO010000177.1 GCA_947254045.1 uncultured Granulicatella sp.
TGTTAGGTCGTCGGCAGCGTCAGATGTGTATAAGAGACAGCTGTACTACTCCTCACACTAACAGTAAAATTTTATATAAAGAAAAAAGCGTAATAGTCAATGACTACTACGCTTCAAAAAATCTATTCTATTATTTTAAACGTCCTGGACGAGCTGCGTAACCATAGTATGCATCTGCAAGAATTTCTTCCATGTGAGCAACCATTGGTAAACGAGGGTTTGCTGGTGAACATTGATCTTCATATGCTAATAATGCGATTTCGTGGATTGTTTCTTTCCATTCTTTTTCATCTATACCTTGAGCTTTGAAGTTCATTTCAATTCCTACACGTTCTCCTAATTCATATACAGCTTTTGCTAATGCATCTACTGCTTCTTCAGGAGTTGATGAAGGTAATCCTAACATTCTAGCAATGTCTTGGAATTTTTCATCTGCGCGGTAGTAGTTGTATTTAGGCCATGTAGAAGTTTTAGCAGGACGAGTACCATTGTAACGGATAACATATGGAAGTAAGATTGCATTTGTACGTCCGTGTACTGTATGGAAGAATCCACCAACTTTGTGAGCCATTGAGTGAGACATTCCTAAGAATGCATTTGCAAATGCCATACCAGCCATTGTAGAAGCATTATGCATTTTTTCTCTTGAAACAAAGTCTCCGTTTTTAACTGAGCTTTCTAAGTTTTCAAATACTAATTTGATTGCTTGTAAAGCTAAACCATCAGTATAGTCATTCGCTAGTGTTGAAGTATATGCTTCAACTGCGTGAGTTAATACGTCCATACCTGTATCTGCTGTAACAAATCCTGGAACTGTCATAACTAATGCTGGGTCAACAATCGCAATTGTTGGAGTTAATGAGTAGTCTGCTAATGGATATTTGCGGTTATTTGCTTTATCAGAAATAACGGCAAATGGTGTTACTTCAGAACCTGTACCTGAAGTTGTTGGGATACCAACATATTTAGCTTTTTCACCTAATTCAGGGAATTTGAATGCACGTTTACGGATATCCATGAATTTTTGAACTAAATCACGGAAGTCGATTTGAGGTTGTTCGTAGAACATCCACATAACTTTAGCAGCATCCATTACAGAACCACCACCAAGAGCCACGATTGTATCTGGTTCGAATGATTTCATAATTTCAGCGCCACGGTTAACGGTTGTAATATCTGGATCTGGTTCAACATCTGAAAATACTTCGTAAATAACTTTGTTAGGACGTAATTCTAATTGTTCAATGACACGTTGTAAGAATCCTAAGTTAACCATTTGTTGGTCTGTTATGATCATTACACGGTGTACATTTTTCATTTTTTGTAAGTATTGAATTGAATCACGTTCGAAATAGATTTTCGAAGGAACTTTAAACCATTGCATATTATTTCTACGTCTCCCTACTTTTTTGATATTTAATAGATTTACAACACTTACGTTATCTCCAACTGAGTTACGTCCGTAAGAACCGCAACCTAATGTTAGAGATGGAATGAAGGCATTGTAAACATCCCCGATACCACCAAATGTAGATGGAGCGTTCCAGATTACACGAATTGCACGAACAACACGTCCAAATTCTTTTGCTAATTCTGCATCATCTGTATGAATAGCTGCAGAGTGTCCTAAACCGTTAAATTCAACCATTTGTCTTGCTTTTTCAACACCATCTTCACGAGATTCAGATTTTAAGATTGCTAAAACTGGAGATAGTTTTTCACGAGTTAAAGGTTCTTTTTCCCCTACTTCACTACATTCTGCTGCTAAAATATTTGTTCCTTCTGGAACTGAGAAACCTGCTTGTTCTGCAATCCATGCAGCAGGTTTACCTACAATATTAGCGTTTAATTTAGCACCAGCACAGTTTTTGCTGTTTGCTTTAACGCCAAAGCAGAACTCTTCAAGTAATGCTTTTTCTTTTTTAGATACAAAATAAGTATGGTAGCTCTTTAATTCTGCTACGAATTCATCGTAAATTTCTTTATCAATAATAGCTGCTTGTTCAGAAGCACAAACCATTCCGTTATCGAATGATTTACTCATTACGATGTCATGAGCAGCTTGACGAATATTTGCTGATTTTTCAACATAAGCAGGTACGTTACCAGCACCTACCCCTAAAGCTGGTTTTCCGCATGAATATGCTGCTTTAACCATTGCGTTACCACCGGTAGCAAGGATAGTTGCAATTCCATCATGATTCATTAAAGCATTTGTAGCTTCAATTGATGGGTGTTCAATCCATTGAATACAGTTTTCAGGTGCCCCCGCTGCAATTGCTGCATCACGAACGATTTGTGCTGCATGAGCTGAACTCTTTTGAGCTGATGGGTGGAAAGCAAACACGATTGGATTACGTGTTTTCAAAGCAATTAATGATTTGAAAATCGCTGTTGATGTTGGGTTAGTTGTTGGTGTAATACCACATACAACCCCAACTGGTTCAGCAATTAATGTTAAACCTGTTACTTCGTCATCTTCAATAACTCCAACAGTTTTAGTATGACGCATATTATGAACGACGTGTTCACAAGCAAATAAATTTTTAGTCGCTTTATCTTCAAATACTCCACGACCAGTTTCTTCTACAGCGTGTAAAGCTAACACACCGTGTTGATCAAGAGCTGCTACTGATGCTTTAGCTACAATACAATCAACTTGTTCTTGGTCTGTCTCTTATACACATCTCCGAGCCCACGAGACTATTGCGCTCATCTC
>CAMYBO010000178.1 GCA_947254045.1 uncultured Granulicatella sp.
AGATGAAATTGAAAAAGCCCATCCAGATGTCTTCAATATTTTATTACAAGTATTAGATGATGGTCGTCTAACAGATTCAAAAGGTAGAGTGGTTGACTTTAAAAATACGGTCTTTATTATGACAAGTAATATTGGTTCTCAATTTTTATTAGAAATTCAAGGAGAAACAATTGATGCTGAAACGAGACAAGCAGTGGAAAGTGTCTTGAAGGGTACATTTAAACCTGAATTTTTAAACCGTATTGATGAAACAATCTTCTTTACACCATTATCAAGAACTCATATTCATGGCATTATTGGTAAGATGTTGAAAGATTTAAATCTTCGTTTACAAGAGCAAGAGATTCAATTAGAATTCACAGATGAATTGAAAGATTGGATTTCGGAAAATGCTTATAATCCGGTTTATGGTGCTAGACCAATTGCTCGTTATATTCAACGTGAAATTGAAACACCATTAGCAAAAGAATTAATTCGCTCAAGTATTTTACCAGGAAATACTGTACAATGTGATGTAGTAGCAGACCATGTTACCTTTCATGTAGTTGAAGAATAGTAGGGAAACAAATTTAAAAGAATAAATAAAATAAGAATAACTTTTCGATGTAGTAGTACTATAAACCACTATCTTGTGGTTTATAGTACAGGAAAATTTGAGACTTTGTCTCAAATTTTAGCTATGAGACCGCAGTTCTGCTGGAGTCCTTACTACTTGAAAAGTTATTCTTTTTTATTTATTCACTAATCGGTTTGCGTTTACGGATGCCCCAGAATTGGAAGTAGTCGGTACGGATTGCACCATTGTATAGTTTACGTTTCTTAGTGGCTTGTTTTCCATAATGCTCTTCAAAACTTAAATCACTCGTTAAAATATACTTACTCCAAGTTTCTAATGGTTCATAAGTTTGTCCCATTTGACGGTAAATATTTTGAGCTTGTTCTTCAGATAATAAACGATCACCATATGGTGGATTAGCAACTAATACACCATTTTCTTTTTTCGTGCGGAAATCTTTCAATTGCATTTGTTTAAATTCAATATGTTCGCTAACACCAGCTTTAATCGCATTTTGTTTCGCAATTTCAATCATTGAACCATCAATATCAGCTCCAAGAATGTCTAATGTCACATTTGTACGAATTTCTTTTCTTGCTTCTTGGCGAACTGTATCAAATGCTTTTGGATCAAAGAATGTCCATTTTTCAGCTGCAAATGAACGATTTAATCCAGGAGCAATATTTAATCCAATTAAAGCAGCTTCGATAGGAATAGTACCTGAACCGCAACAAGGATCGTAAAATGGTTTATCTGGGAACCAATTTGTTAGCATGACAAGAGCTGCTGCCATATTTTCTTTTAATGGTGCGCCACCTTTTTCAGTACGGTAGCCACGTTTAAATAAACTTGTACCACTTGTATCAATGGTTAATGTGACAACATCTTTAAGAATAGAAACTTCGATAGGATAGAGTGCTCCTGTTTCTGGTAAATGTGTTTTTCGAGCGTAAGCTGCACTTAGACGATTAACGATTGCTTTTTTTACAATAGATTGGCAGTTTGGAACGCTATGTAAAGTCGATTTAACAGATTTTCCTGATACAGGGAATTCTGCATCCACTGGTAAAATTTGTTCCCAAGGGAGTGCCTTTGTTTGTTCAAATAAAGCATCAAAAGTTTTAGCGATGAATTGACCAAAAACAATTTTAATTCGGTCAGCGGTACGTAAATAAATATTTGTTTTTGCAATATCATAATCGTTACCTGTAAAATAAGCTTTTCCGTTTTCTACTTGGCAGTCATAGCCAAGAGTTCTTAATTCTTTTCCAACAAGAGCTTCAATGCCAGCTGCAGCAGTGGCGACTAATTTATAAGTTGTCATAATAAATTCCTTTCTATTAGAAATGATAGTTTTTCAAAAAAAATACCGGGATACCCCGGTAAATAACCTGAATGCAAACTTCTATAAGCCATGTTCTGTTCCATCAATTAGCAGGTTCTAATTGATTTCAGTAATCATCTGTCTACACAAATGTGCCTCTTTTTTCGTTCATTTCCTAATAAAGAGTGCCCCTACCATAAGTTTGGGTTGCTCGCTCGAGGGGTTTACCGCGTTCCACCATTTTCGTTTCCAAAAATGCTTCGTCACTGTGGCACTTTCAAGAATACTTTGGCATAGAAATCCTTAGCCATTTTTTCTGCCGTCAACAAATTGTTGCCTTAGCTTATTGTTTCGCTAAGCACGAACACTACAGACATCTCAGTCTGTGCGAGCATGGACTTTCCTCAGTAGTGCAATCACTACCGCGATTACTCAAAGTTTACAAGTTTTATTAATCTTTAATTGGGGTAATGACGCGAGTTTTGTCTAAATCATCCTCGTTATCGTCTTCTAATTTTTCATCAAAGACATGCTTTTCTAAATTCGCTAACGTTTTAAAATATCAAAGTTTGTTACTCCAGCAGCAGGGGATGCTTGCTGAACGAGTTCCTTTTGTGACAGTTGCTTGTTTTGATAATTCGTCAACTTTATTTACTAAACGTTCATTTTCACTTTGTAAAAAGCTAATTTCTTTTTGGAAAGTGTCATAATCACGAATGATTAAATCTAAAAATGCATCTACTTCTTCAATGTCAAATCCTCTAAATGAGCGTTTAAATTGTTTATTTAAAATATCTTTTGTTGATAAA
>CAMYBO010000179.1 GCA_947254045.1 uncultured Granulicatella sp.
CATTATACCACTATGAAATTGTTTTAAAAGGGGTTTCATTTAGATAAATTCGGTTTATAAAAGAAAAAACCACTCAAAGAGTGGTCCAAAGTAAAAACTTTATTGATAGATTTCCGGTGATGCCGTTTGATGTATTTGATAGTTTTGAACCCGCATTCTAAGCAGGTGGGCTTCTATGAGTTACTTCTTAACTTCCAAGTGCAATGGCTTGTTATCCATAACAACAATCTGAATCCCTAAAAAGTCATTAATTGTTCGGTCAACACTTAGTAAATACCTCGCACATCTCAGATTTCTATGTCACTATAGTAGCACTCATCTGATAAAAAATCAATACTAAAATTGATAGCGTTTACTTATAACTGAAGTGTAAATATTTTCTATGCAGATAATTTGAAAATAATTTTAAATATGATATGATAAAAGAAAATTTAATAAAATTAAAACATTTGGGGTGCCAATTGGCTGAGATTATACCCATTGAACCTGATCTGGATAGTACTAGCGAAGGGAAATGTGGAATGTTACGATAGTAATGTTTTCTAATGATTTGTTTGTTCGATATATCAAGTTATTATGTATTTTTATGTCGATTTTCAGATTTTTATTTTGCATTGCTTATCAATAATGTTAGTGAATGAGACTCCTTTTGTTTTGAAAATGAAGGGAGTTTTTTTTATGGAAAAATGGAGTTTGAAAGATGTCATCTTAATGGCATTATTAGCGTTTCTTTTTGGAGGCGTATTTATGGGAGCAGGATTTTTGTATGTCGCATTAGAAGTGGCATTAACACCTGGAGGGTATCAACCTTTTGCCAATGAAATTTTATTTGGATTATGGACGATGGCTGCTCCAATGATTGGGGTACTGTTGAAGAAAAAAGGAAGTTCGACTCTTGGAGAAATGTTAGCAGCTTTAGCAGAAATGTTGATGGGTTCTCATTTTGGAGTTGGAGTTTTAGTTTCTGGATTTGTTCAAGGATTAGGTACTGAAGCTGGATTTTTTGCAACAGGTTATAAGAGATATGATACTTTTTCTCTTACATTAGGTGCGATTGGCACAGTTGTTTTTAGTTTCATTTATGAGTATTTCAAATTAGGATATGGCGCTTATTCCTTAGGATTTTTAGTTTCATTAATCGTTGTTCGTTTTATTTCTGTTTTTGTTTTTGGTGTTGTATTTGTAAAAATTGTGATGAACTTATTAGAAAAAGTAAAAGCTACAAGAGGAAATTAATCAATGATTGGAATCACTTTAGAAGGTGTCCATGTTTGGCAAGGGAATTCTAAAATTCTTCATCATCTTCATTGCCAACTAGAAATGGGTGAATTCATCTTACTAACAGGCGATACAGGAAGTGGGAAGTCAACACTTTTTCAATTTTTATCGGGAATTAAACCGTTGACTTTTGAAGGTCAATGTTACTTGTTAGGAAAAGATGTTTCTTTCATGACACCTGTTCAAAGAGCAACTATAGCTGGAACTGTATTTCAAAAAGCTTATCGTCAGTTTACGATGAAAAATTTACGAAGCGAATTAACCTTTACTCTTGAAAATTTAGGGTATGGTTATGAAAAAATTCAAGAAAGAATTCATCAGGTTACAATCGATACAGTAACACAAAATTTATTAGATCGTCCTTTTGTTCAATTATCCGGAGGAGAGCAACAACGTTCTGCGATTGCCGTCTTATTAGCAATGGATGTTCCTATTTTATTATTAGATGAACCATTTGCGAGTGTAGATGAAAAAAGTAGACGATCTTTAATGAAATTATTATTTGAACTTTCTCAAAAAGGGAAATTAGTCATTGTCAGTGATCATGATACGAATGGCTACAGCGAATATGTTAGTCGGGTATTGCATATTCAGGAAGGAAGTTTGCAGACGGTTCCGATTACAACATTATCGAATCATTCCGTTATTTCATTAGAACAAAAAGGAGCTTTTACAGAGAAGTTTTTCACCTTTCAAAATGTTGTAAAAGAAGAGTTATGGTCGATTCCAGAGTTTTCGTTAGAAAAAGGGATTACGACTTTAACAGGAGATAATGGTGTTGGAAAATCCACTTTACTTAGAGCGATGGTTCAATTTTCAAAAGTAAAAGGTAATTTCTTGTATGAAGGGCAAAAAATAACAAAGAGAAATCGTTCAAAATTTTTAACATTAACTGTCCAAGAAGCAATGCATCAATTTGTCACCTTAATGCCAAAGGATGAATTGAATTTTGGAATGAAGAGATTTGCTCATGCTAACGAATGGCAAGAACGAATCCTCTCAGAAACACCATTAGGTTCAAAACTGGATACAAGTCTGATGTATTTAAGTGGTGGAGAACAAAAATTGATTCAGCTCATCTGTATGCTAAGTTTGGATATTCCTTTTTTATTATTGGATGAACCTTTTACAGGATTAGATAAAAGAAGTTGTCAGTTAATAGGAGAATGGATGAAGTGGAATCAACAAACGCATCATCAACATTTATTAGTGGTTTCTCATCGATTAGGCCCTTTAAAAGGTGTAAGTCAACATCATATCCAAATCACTGAACAGACATTGAAAAAAGGGGGCATTCAATATGGAAAAACAGTCTAAAAGTTTCGCTTTTTCGCCTTTTCTAATATTAGTAACTGTCTCTTATACACATCTGACGCTGCCGACGACCTAAC
>CAMYBO010000180.1 GCA_947254045.1 uncultured Granulicatella sp.
GCGCGAACTCCCTAGGGAGTTATTGATATATTTTGTTCTATTAATCAAAAAAAGTCTAACTTTTTGGGGTCACTTCATTTCTCTAATCTTTTTTACTAGATTCTATTTTAATTTGACTAAGAAATATTTTTTCTTCCCACGACGAACTAATACAAAACGTCCTTCAAAGGATTGTTCTGGAGTCCACACATGTTCTAAATCTGTAATTTTTTCTCCATTAATTGAGATTGCACCATTTTGAATATCTTCACGAGATTGGCGACGGCTTGGCTCAATTCCTAAATCAACTAACCAAGTCGCTAAGTTTTGTTCTACTTTTTCACTTTCAAATGTTGGCATATTTTTGAATCCTTGTTCAATTTCATCCGCATTTAATTGTTGAACATCACCAGTGAATAAAGCATTTGTAATTTTTAACGCATCTTGTAATGCTGCTTCACCGTGAACAAAACGAGTTACTTCTTCTGCTAAACGTTTTTGCGCTTGACGTTGATGTGGTTCTTCTTGTACAGCTGTTTCTAACGCTTCAATTTCTTCTTTTTCTAAGAATGTAAAGTATTTAATATATTTAATCACATCACGGTCATCTTGGTTTAACCAGAATTGGTAGAATTCATATGGAGTTGTTTTTTCTGGATCTAACCATACAGCTCCACCAGCTGATTTTCCGAATTTAGTACCATCAGATTTCAACATTAATGGAATTGTTAATCCATATGCTCGAGCTTCTGCTCCTTCTACTTTACGAATTAATTCTAAACCAGCTGTAATATTTCCCCATTGATCAGCTCCTCCAATTTGCACTTGAACATCTTCTTTACGGAATAATTGTAAGAAGTCGATGGATTGTAAAATTTGGTAAGAAAACTCTGTAAATGAAATCCCTACTTCTAAACGACTTGCGACAATATCTTTTGCTAACATTGTGTTTAAGTTGAAATGTTTTCCATAATCACGTAAGAAGTCTAGTAATGATAGTTCTTTAGTCCAATCATAGTTATTCACTAAACGAACTGCTTCTTGATTTTCTTGGCTTGTTAAGAATAAACGTTTCATTTGAGCAGTTAATTTTTCAACATTATGTTGTACTTGTTCTTTTGTTTGTAGAACACGTTCACTTGTACGCCCACTTGGATCTCCAATAGAACCTGTTGCTCCACCAATAACAATAACTGGACGGTGACCCGCTAATTGGAAACGACGTAAAATCATAAATGGAATTAAATGTCCAATATGCATACTATCTCCTGTTGGATCCACACCACAGTATAGTGAGACTGCTTTTTCTTGCGTTAATTGACGCAACCCTTCTTCATCTGTCATTTGATTAATGGCTCCACGCCACATTAAATCATCAATAATATTCATACAAATCCTCCTTATATTGTTGCAATTTTCTTACACAGTTTTTAAGCAAATAAAAAAAGTCCCTAATAGCCCAAAAGCTATTAGGGACGACTTTGCCGTGTTACCACCCTTATTGTAGTTAAAAACTACCTCTCAAATCCTTATCGCGGATAGACGCTGTTTGTCACAGTTTGCTCTCAAGTGTACTTCGATTCTAGGTTGGATTGTCTTTCACCTACCGACAATTCTCTTGTTGCTCCGAAGCTAGTCTCTACTGCGCTTGATCATTGCTCTCGATTTAATTGTTATCAGTATACTGGCAATCCTTGAAACTGTCAACTACTTTGCTAGCGAACCCAAGCTCCAGTTGCGTCTACTTGATAGCCATCAGATGTTTTCTCTGAAACAGCCATTTTACCACTGTCTTTTAAGAAATACCATTTACCAGATGACTCAACCCAGCCTGTCTTCATTTCGCCTGATGAAGCAAAGTAATACCAATCATTGTTCCATTGAACCCAACCTTTTTCCATGCCTCCTGAAGGATTGAAGTAATACCATTTTCCATCTACTTGAACCCAGCCAGTTTCCATTGCACCAGATTCATTTAAGTAATACCATACTCCATTCAGCATTTTCCAACCTGTTTGCATTCTTCCAGATGTATCGAAATAATACCATTTATCTTTTACTTCTACCCAACCTTTTGAAACGACACCACGCTCTGGAATGTAGTACCAATGTCCATCATCGAACACCCATTTTTCTTGTAAATATCCTTGTTCATTAAAGTAGAAATACCCTTTATCTGGCACACTTGTATAAATATCATCGCCTTCAACAGCATTAATCATCCCTTGTTGAACAACTGGCAACACTTGCCAACCTTTTAATGGTTTAAAGTTATCCCCAATAAATACCCAAGTATCATCGACTGCTTGCCATTTTAACGCACGTTTTCCATCACGATATAATACTTTGCTGCCGTCTTTTTCAACTTTCCATTCAGGCGTACGATATCTAAATAGGGATCCACACTTCGATACAAGTACATGGCCATCCCCTTGAACAACAGCTTTCTCTTCAACTGCACATTTTGATATCAAATCTTCAGTTTCAGCGGCTTGAACGTTTTGTGTCACTGCAACAGTTGCTAACGCCATCGCACCTAATAACAACTTCATTTTACTCATCATATTCACTCCCCTTTACTTGTGTGAATATTATAGCAAACTCTTCTTTGATTTGTCTATATCCTGTCTCTTATACACATCTCCGAGCCCACGAGACTATTGCGCTC
>CAMYBO010000181.1 GCA_947254045.1 uncultured Granulicatella sp.
ATGCACATTTCGTGAATATACGTACCAAATTCGCCATTAAAGCGGGAAAATTGACTCGCTGGGCACTTAAAACTTTTACAAATGGTGGAAGTAGCTTCCCAGGAAAAGTAGCTCATGCTATTGATCCACATATTTTAAAACATTTATCAGATCATTATGAAGTTATTATTGTTAGTGGAACAAATGGAAAGACTTTAACGACTTCTTTAATCGTTCAATTATTAAAACAAAAATACCCCAATATTTTAACAAATCCAACTGGAGCAAATTTAACACAAGGGATTGTTTCTACTTTCTTAAATCATACTCCTGTTAAAGGCGAGAAAAATATTGCTGTATTAGAAGTAGACGAAGCAACGATTAAACATATTACACCATTTATTCAACCAAAATTATTCGTATTTACAAATATTTTCCGTGATCAAATGGATCGCTTTGGTGAAATATATACAACTTACCAATATATGTTAGATGGTGCAAGTTTTGCTCCTGAAGCTACTATTTTATCAAATGGAGATGCGCCAATTTTTAATAGCGATACTCTTCCAAATCCAAGACTGTATTTTGGTTTCAATCATACAGAAGATGGTCACTATCAAGCTCATTACAATACAGATGGTATTTTATGTCCACATTGCCATTCCATTTTACAATATAATTTCATTACGTATAGTAATTTAGGAAAATATTATTGCCCTAACGGAGATTTCAAACGTCCTGAATTAGACTATGCCGTGACAGAGTTAACAGAATTATCTCTAACAAAATCTTCTTTTAAAATTGATGGATTTGATTTTTCTCTTCCAATTGGTGGACTTTATAATATTTATAATGCGTTAAGTGCTTATGCTACAGCTAGATTTTTCGGCTTAACCCCTGAAGAAATTCAAGCAGGATTTGGACAAGCACAAAGAGTCTTCGGTCGTCAAGAAACCTTTACACTAGAAGACAAAGAAGTCATGATTAACTTAATTAAAAATCCAGTAGGCTTTAACCAAATCGTCCAACTACTTGGCTATGAAAAAGAAGAATTTTCACTTGCTGTTTTATTAAACGATAATTATGCAGACGGGCAAGATATTAGTTGGATTTGGGACGGTGAATTTGAAGAACTTGCAAAACTTACTCCAAAACAAACATACATTGGTGGACTTCGAGTAGATGACTTAGAAACTCGAATGGAAGTTGCAGGATTTACAACTCTCACAAAAACTGAAAACAATGATGATTTAATTGAAAAATTAAAATCAGTACCAACGAAAAAAATCAATATTTTAGCAACGTATACGGCACTATTACAACTCCGTAAAGACTTAGCTAAACACGGTTACTTGAAAGAAGGAATGACTTCATGAAAATCAGAATTTGTCATTTATACGGAAATTTAATGAATACTTATGGAGATAATGGAAATCTACTGATGCTCCAACACCGAGCAAAAAAATTAGGATATGAAGTCGAGACTACATTGATTAGTTTAGGGGATCGATTCAACCCTGAAGACTTTGACATCGTCATGTTCGGTGGTGGTCAAGACTATGAACAAACCATTGTTGCCAAAGATTTACAATTTAAAAAAGATGATTTAATTCACTTTATTGAAGACGATGGCGTTGTATTAGGAATTTGCGGTGGCTTCCAATTATTAGGACGTTACTACATCAATGCAGCCGGTGAAAAATTAGATGGAATTGGTGCGATTGACTGCTATACAAATGGGCAATTTGATTATCGTCTAATTGGAGATGTTTCTATTCACGATGAAGAAACAGGTGAAACTTATGTTGGATACGAAAACCACATTGGTAGAACTTATCTCTGCAAAGGTCTTAAACCATTAGGTACTGTCACTAGTGGAAATGGAAATAATGATGAGGATAAAACAGAAGGTGTCCATTACAGAAATGTCTTCTGCTCATACTTCCACGGACCAATGCTCGTTAGAAACCAACACCTAGCTGATCGTATGATTCAATTAGCCGCAAAACGACAATTAAATAAACAACAATAAGAATAAAGAAGCATATTTATATTATTATATGGACAAGTAATGAGCGTTAGAAAATCTGAGCTTTCCTGTAGCAAGACCTATCCACGAAAAAATCTCTTATCTATACAGATAAGAGATTTTTTTACGCTTCATATTCAGAAATAACAAAATAGTGTTCTAATCACTCAGAACATATTCAAAAAGGAATCATTTATTGAATAATTAAAGGAATCGATGTTTTCTCCACTATTTCAAAATAATCTGGAGAATATAAAAAATCTTCATTTGATTTATCAATAATTCTGTAAAAATTATTTTCGATTGATATCACTTCATAGATTTTATCTTTTTCTAATCCATATGATGTTGATTCACCTTTATATTTAACTTTCATTCAAACCACCTTTTCAACTCAAATTTTACTTTAGAATGCTGGACTAATGCACTTCTGTTTTTTCCAAAAGTTACTATTATCATCCAAAACAACAATGCCTACAACTTTTTCACATAAATTTTAGTTTCGTATTCTCTTTATTTATTAAACATAAAAAAGTACCTAATAAGATAACATGACTGCATGAGTAGGATTTTGATTTACATATTTTTACCGTTCATTAGTCCTTTCTGATTTTAAAAAATCTACTCATTTAAAAAT
>CAMYBO010000182.1 GCA_947254045.1 uncultured Granulicatella sp.
AAAAAACACTTTTTTTAATTTTAGTGTATTTTTTTGTTTTAAAAGCGTTAAAATAAAATTGCATTATTACTTAATATACAAGATATATTAGAGGTAAATAAATGAATCTATCATTAAGAGAAGTCCAAAAATTATTGATAACAGTTGCTGCTGACGTTGCAAGAAGACGTTTAGCTAGAGGTTTAAAATTAAACTATTCAGAAGCTGTTGCTTTAATTACTGATCATGTAATGGAAGGGGCAAGAGATGGTAAGCTAGTTGCTGACCTAATGCAATCTGCTCGTGAAGTACTACGTGTTGATCAAGTTATGGAAGGTGTAGATACAATGGTTAGTATAATTCAAGTTGAAGTTACTTTCCCTGATGGTACTAAACTAGTTTCTGTACACGATCCAATTTACAAATAACATTTACAATTCGTAAAATTTTTTTATAAAAGGAGATAATGATTATATGTCAGGATCATCAAGTCAATTTAGTCCAGGTAAATTAGTACCAGGGGCAATTAATTTCGCTAGTGGTGAAATTGTGATGAATGAAGGTAGAGAGGCAAAAGTAATTAGTATTAAAAATACTGGGGACCGTCCTATACAAGTTGGATCACATTTTCACTTGTTTGAAGTGAATAGTGCATTAGTATTTTTTGATGAAAAAGGAAATGAAGATAAAGAACGCAAAGTTGCTTATGGACGACGTTTCGATATTCCATCAGGTACTGCTATTCGTTTTGAACCAGGAGATAAAAAAGAAGTTTCAATTATTGATTTAGCCGGAACACGCGAAGTTTGAGGTGTAAATGGCTTAGTTAATGGAAAACTTAAAAAATAAAACTCTATTTTACAAGTTTCTACTATAGATAAAAAGGGGAACATTATGTTTAAAATTTCAAGAAAAAATTATTCAGATTTATACGGTATTACAACTGGTGATAGCGTTAGATTAGGAGATACAAATCTTTGAGTTAAAGTTGAAAAAGACTTAACTACTTATGGTGAAGAATCTGTTTTTGGTGGTGGAAAAACCCTACGTGAAGGTATGGGAATGAATTCTACTATGAAGTTAGATGATAAATTAGGTAATGCTGAAGTAATGGATTTAGTTATTACAAATGCACTAATTGTTGATTATACAGGTATTTATAAAGCAGATATTGGTATTAAAAATGGAAAAATTGCTGCGATTGGTAAATCTGGAAATCCACATTTAACAGATAATGTTGATATGATTGTGGGTATCTCAACTGAAATTTCAGCTGGTGAGGGTAAAATTTATACAGCTGGTGGTTTAGATACTCACGTTCACTGACTAGAACCAGAAATAGTTCCTGTTGCATTAGATGGTGGTATTACAACTGTTATTGCTGGTGGTACAGGTATGAATGATGGTACAAAAGCCACAACTGTTTCACCTGGTAAATTTTGAGTTAAATCAGCTTTACAAGCAGCTGATGGATTATCAATTAATGCCGGTTTTTTAGCTAAAGGTCAAGGTATGGAAGATCCAATTTTTGAGCAAATTGCTGCTGGAGCTTGTGGACTTAAAATCCATGAAGACTGAGGGGCAACAGGAAATGCGATTGATTTAGCATTAACAGTTGCTGATAAAACTGATGTAGCTGTTGCTATTCATACAGATACATTAAATGAAGCTGGATTTGTAGAACATACAATTGCAGCTATGAAAGGGCGAACAATTCATGCTTATCATACAGAAGGTGCTGGTGGAGGGCATGCTCCAGATATTCTAGAAACTGTTAAATATGCCCATATTTTACCAGCTTCTACAAACCCAACAATTCCTTATACAGTAAATACAATTGCTGAACATTTAGATATGTTAATGGTATGTCACCACTTAAATCCTAAGGTTCCAGAAGATGTTGCTTTTGCTGATTCACGTATTCGTAGCCAAACAATTGCAGCTGAAGACTTATTGCACGATATGGGTGCAATTTCAATTATGTCATCAGATACATTAGCTATGGGACGTATTGGCGAAGTTGCAACTCGTACATGACAAATGGCTCACAAAATGAAAGCACAATTTGGATCATTAAAAGGTGATAGTGAATTCAGTGATAACAATCGTGTAAAACGTTATATTTCTAAATATACAATTAACCCAGCTATTGCACATGGTGTTGATTCTTATATTGGTTCACTAGAAGTTGGTAAATTAGCTGATATTGTTGCTTGAGAACCTAAATTCTTTGGTGCAAAACCTTATTATGTTGTAAAAATGGGTGTAATCGCTCGTTGTGTAGCAGGTGATCCAAATGCTTCAATTCCAACATGCGAACCTGTAATTATGCGTGACCAATTTGGAACTTATGGACGTTTGTTAACTAATACATCAGTAAGTTTTGTTTCAAAAATTGGGTTAGAAAATGGCATTAAAGAGGAATATAAATTAGAAAAAGAATTATTACCAGTTAAAAATTGCCGTTCAGTAAATAAAAAGAGTATGAAATGAAACTCTGCGACTCCAAATTTAGAAGTTGATCCGCAAACTTTTGATGCTGCTGTTGATTTTAATGATTTAGAAAATTGACTAGAACAATCAGCTTCTGAATTAGCTAAAAAATTAAAAAAGACTTCAAGTGGCAAATATATAC
>CAMYBO010000183.1 GCA_947254045.1 uncultured Granulicatella sp.
AAAAAAAAAAAAAAAATCTTCAACCTAAAACAAGAAAAGAGGTAAACACTATTTTCAAGTGTCTACCTCTTATTTTTATAGATTAACGTAAAGCTCCTAATGTACGAGCAATTTCTTCAAAACTACTATTTGGTTGAATTTCAAATGTTCCCGCTAAAATATTTTCTGCAATATTATTTTCTAATAAATAATCTACAAATGCTTTCGAATCAGTAATTACTCCTGCTTCTTTTAATTTACGAGCAACATCACTTGAAACTTCTCCACTCTCAACTGTAATCGTTACAGGTTTATCCGCAACTTTTGCTGTTGTTTTTGTAGTGGATTCAGTTGTTTGAGTAGCTTGTGTTGATGCTACAGTTGTCTCTTCACTCGTTTTCACAGTGTCTGTTACTAAAGGTAAATGAACACTATCTAATTGACTTTTCAACGATTCAGGAACAAATGGCCATGCTACAGTTGTTAAAGCTAAAATAATTGCTGACAAAAGAAACGCAACACCTAAAGAGCGAAATTTTGTTTTACTCATATTACCCCTCCTTAATGTGAATCTGATTCAAAATAGCTATCTATTACTAATTGAACAGTTGAAACTGGTACATTTAATTGTTCAGCAATTTCTTCATATGAACCGCCATGACTAAATAAAGTCAAAATGTGTTTACGAGTAATACTATGTAACTCTTCTTCTGTTTGTGAAACAGTTGGTTCAGACACTGTTGGCTGTGGTTCAAACACAGGTTGAACTTCTTCTTTTTCCTCAAATCTAGGAGTGAAAGTTGGTTCTGGCTCAACAACAGGTTGATGAACATATGAAAATTCAGGTGCAGCTGGTTGTGGTTCTTCTACAGGAGCACGATAAATTGGTGTTCCTTCCAACTCTTGAATTTTTTTCTTTAAAGAATACACTTCTCGATTTAATTCTAATAAGCCTTCACTTAATTCATCTAATTCATCTTCATATTGATTGTCTTTTAAGAACAATGAAATGAATAAGAAAAATACTGCTAAAGCTAATAATGCTACTACTACGATCCAAACGTGCATTTTCTCACCTCATTAAAAATATATTTACTACCATTGTAAAGAATGTTCTTAAAAATCGCAAGTTTATTTTATTACAAGCAGATTACATCTTTACTACTGAATCATAAATCCTATGAAAATAAGAAAAATGTTTCACGTTTTCATTCATTAATCTTGATGAATTTGTTGTTCTTTATGACTTAGCACTAATAATTTTTGACGTAAATCTTCTTCCATATTTGTTAATTCAACTTCTGCTTTTCTTCTTCTTGCTCTACCTTCTTGTTGAATCTTCAATGTTTCTTCTAATGTTTCAATTAAGTCTTTTTGCGTTTTTTGTAATGTTTCTAAATCAATAATGCCTCGTTCATTTTCACGAGCAGTTTCGATAGTAGAAATTTTCAACATTTCTGAATTTTTTTGAATTAATTGATTTGTTGTTTCTGACACTTGTCTTTGTGCCGTTACAGCATCTTTTTGACGTAATAATGTCATCGCAATCGCAATTTGGTTTTTCCATAATGGAATAGTTGTTGTAATGGATGATTGAATTTTTTCAGCTAATGCCTGGTTTGTATTTTGAATTAAACGAATTTGTGGTGCTTGTTGAATCGTCATTTGTCTCGTTAATTTTAAGTCATGATTTCTTTTTTCTAGACGGTCTAAAAATTGTTCTAAGTCATTGACGACTTGTACATCCATTTGATCTCCTGTTACACGTGCTTTTTCTAAAGCTTCAGGAATTAATGTTTCTTGTAATTCTGCTAATTTTAATTCTCCAGCTGCAATATAAATATTTAATGCATCAAAGAAATCTTTATTACGTTGATATAATTGTTCCAATGATAAATTGTCGTTTAACAAGCCATTTTTTTCATGGTCTAATCGAATCGCAATTTTATCGACTTGTGATCCAACTTCTTGATATTTTGCTTGCATTTCATAAATGCTCTTCTTAATTTTTCCAAAGAATTTTTGGAAGAATCCTTGATTTTCAGCTACTAAATCATTTGGGTCAGTTTCATTTAAACGCTCCATTAAGTCATTTAAAATATCCCCAATTTCTCCAGTATCTTTTGCTTGCACATGAGAAAGCATTTGGTGAGAAAATTCTCCTAATTGTTTTTGAGCTGCAGCCCCATAACTAATAATCGCTTGTAAATTTTTTTCATCAATTTGCTTCGCTAATGCACGAGCTTGCTGTCTCTTATACACATCTTGTTCTTGATGTTTTTCATCCAATGTATCAATTAATTTCTTTGAACTTGCTTCAGTTTGTGTTGCTGGAAAATCGTGAGATACTTCTGATAATGGTGTTACACTCACTTGTTCCCCAAATGGATTTTGAATTAAATCTTCTACTGTTGAAGTTTTATCTGTCATCTATATTTCCTCCTAAAAGTCTTCAAACTCTTCTTTTTGAGATTGTTTTTGAAGATGTTCTCTTTCTAAATTTAAATCACTAAAATCTTGTGCTTGGAATTTTTGATAATCTGCTTCCACCTGAAGACAACAATCATCTAATAATTCCATTGCTTGATCTAAAACTTGATAAG
>CAMYBO010000184.1 GCA_947254045.1 uncultured Granulicatella sp.
CACCTGTGTTAGGTCGTCGGCAGCGTCAGATGTGTATAAGAGACAGCTGTAGGGATTCGAAAACTATTTAACCGTTTAAACTTATTGCGTATGCAGGAAAGTTTAGTCTTGTTGATTCTTAGTGTTCTTTCAGCAGTGTTAATGACTGTGATGTATGTGATACAAAAAGACCCTTCGTATATATACTATGCGATTTCTACTAGAATTTTCTCGTTTTTATTAGGTGGAGTTTTAAGTTATTTTACAGAAGGGCAATTATCCCTTCATTTACCTAGGAGTAAATCTGTTTCATTAGTTATCCAATTGCTTGGACTTGTAAGTCTCTTGTTAATGGGATGGATGGCATTAAGTTTTAATGGTGTACAAGATGAAACGTACTTGTATGGGATGCAATTATTTTCTGTTCTTTCTATTGTGTTCTTATGGAGTATATTATATGAGAATTCTGTATTGAATTATTTCTTGCGTTTTAGAGGATTCACCATTTTTGGAAGAAGGAGTTTTTCTTATTACTTATGGTTTTATCCAGTGCATATGTTTGCACCTTATTTTCAAAGTGGAGAAGAATCAAATCTTATATTCTTAGGTGCTCAAATGCTATGTATGGTAGTGTTAGCGGAAATTACTTATAAAGTATTTGAAACGAAAAAATGGTTAGTGCCTTTTGGACAAACATTTAGTTTGATGAGTATTCATCATTTTACGGTGAAAGAGTTACCACCTGTAAAAAAAATCATTGGAATGGCCTTTTCGTTTACTTATATTATTTTAATTGGGTTAGCATTTGTCGGTTTTTTCCAATCTTCAACGGAAACGAATTTAGTAGCTCAACAATTAGAAAGTGTGATTAAACGTAACCAAGAACTGATTGAACAAACAACTCAGGAAGAAAGTACGACAGTAGATCCAAATAAAGAAATTGAATTAAAAGAACAAGTTGCTCAAGAGCCAGTAACATTTGTAGGAGATTCGATTTTATTAGCAGCAGCAGATAAAGTTCAAGAATTATTCCCGAAAGCTATTATTGATGGAAAAATCGGAAGACAATTATATTCTAGTCCTGCTACTTTACAAGGCTTAATTTCAAAAGGAAAAATGTCTGATAGAGTTGTAACAGTTTTAGGCACGAATGGTACTTTTTCTCAAAAACAAGTCGATGAATATATTCGTATTCTTGGAGAAGACCGAGAGTTATACTTTGTGACAATATTTGCTCCAGTGAAATGGAATAATGAAGTGAATCAGCAATTACATGAAGCGAAAACTCGTCATGCAAATGTACATATTATTGATTGGTATGAATTAGCGAAAAATCATGCGGAATGGTTTTATGAAGATAAGATTCATCCGAATAATCAAGGAGCAGAACAATTTGCAGAGTATTTATTAGATTCTATTATTCAAACTAAAATGAATGAATAAAAATATAAACACCTTTTTTGATAGTTTATGACTATTTCAGAAGGTGTTTTTTGCTATAGAAAGCAGAACAGCTGAGTAAATGTGTACTTATTTTATATGAAGTAATGTGAGTCAATGAGCTAAATAGCTTGAGAAAACTCCATTGTTTTAGTATATTAGTGGTAAATGCAAAAGGAAAGAGGAAATTGTTTGCAAAGTGTTAGTCACAGTCTTCGATTAATGGGGGCGTCTATTACATTAACGATTTTCCATGAGGACGCACAGAATTTATTGTTACAGAGTGAGCAACTGTTGCATCTTTATAAAAATCGTTTTAGTGCAAATGATGCTGATTCAGAACTAATGGCGATTAATTTACAAGCTGGAAAGAAAGCAGTGCGAGTACATCCAGAATTATTTGAATTAATTACGTTAGGAAAGAAACATAGTATTGCAACGAATAGTCATCTCAACATTGCGATTGGACCATTAGTTCAAACATGGAGAATTGGTTTTTCAGATGCTAAACTTCCTTCAAAAGAAGAGATTCAAACTTTATTACAAATAACAAATCCTGAGGACATTATATTAGATGACTCGAAACAGGAAGTGTATTTATCCAAAGTTAGAATGAGAATCGATTTAGGTGCTTTAGCAAAAGGATATATCGCTGATAAATTAAAACAATTTTTGGTAGAACAAGGTGTTCAATCAGGGATTATTGATTTAGGTGGAAATATTCTTACGATTGGAGAAAATCCAACTTTTCAAAGACCTTGGAGAATTGGAATTCAAAATCCTATATTAGATAGAGGAGAGCATGTAGCAGTTATTGCTGTGTCGGATGCATCTGTTGTAACTTCAGGGGTTTATGAACGTCAATTAGTAGTAGATGGAAAAACCTATCATCATATTTTTGACAGAAAAACAGGATATCCAATGGAAACAGAAGTTGCAAGCATTACAATTGTTGCTGAAAAATCAGTAGATTGCGAAATATGGACGACACGATTATTTGGGCAAAATCCGTATGACATTATCGAAGAAATCGAACAACAACCTGGACTGGAAGCGTTTGTGATTACAAAAAATCAAAAAATGATGTATACATCTGGAATTAAATTCGTTTAATCAGAGATGTATAGAA
>CAMYBO010000185.1 GCA_947254045.1 uncultured Granulicatella sp.
CTCAAAAACGATTTGAATAATATCGTTTAAATGTTCTACATCGTTTGTTTCTTCAAAGTTTTTTAATGTTAATTTTATTAATTTAATCACTGAATCTTGCTTCATCATCTCTCCCCTGTATACTGTCCTGTTTGCATTAGTTGAAGTTTCTCGTAATGCTGATTCGATGCTCCGATAAATAGACAGAGCAATAATATTAGTATTACTAAGAACGCTGTGAAATAAGCGAATACTTGAGCGAATCGGATTAAGAACCATTTATGGAATGTATTTAATTTTTGCTTTCTATATTCACGTCTAGTCATTCTTTAACCTCCATTCTTCCCAGTCTGTTGTATTCTTTCGTGTACTCTTAATGCACTTTCTAAGTCATAAACTTTAAATTTTAAATTTCGATTATCCATCCATAAGTTGTACATCATAAAATATGATGCAAATAGTATTACTGTCAGAACAAATATGATAAAGCTCTTAGCCTTTTCCACGACTATACCTCCTCTCGTCCCAAATCTTCTGAATAGCTTCAAGCTTGTCAGACTTGTACTTGTATGGAGCTGTATCTGTTCTTCTTGCATTAACAACTACTGGATGATATCTCACATCGCTTTTAGACCACGTACTAACAGTAGTACCAATCTTGTCACATAACTCTCGAGTCGTGAGCCAATCTTTTTGATTAGTGGTTTGAGCAATTTGCATCAAATCTACAAATTTCTTTGGGTCTCGTTTAATCACTTCTACAATGATCGTATCAAAATAATCTAATGTAGCTTGTTCCATGATTACTTATTCACCTCTTTCATAAGTTTATTGGCTTCTTTAATGAGCAATCTCATTGTGTTGCTATCAATTGTAAGTTTTGCAGCTTCGGTGAGCATCTCTACCCACTCTTTTCTCGTCTCGTTCTTCCAATCCGTCAATTCTGCTGTCGCTTGTGCTTTTTCAAAGTAAGGTGTGTAGTCTAATGATTTGTCCTCAGATACAATACATCTACCCGCTTTTAAATCTCGGTACACATTTACTTTCACATTACTATTCGTTATCTGGAGAGCTTCCGCTACTTCTGCCATTTTCGCAGTAGGGTTTTCTTTGAAGTATTCCCTAATCCGTTCTGCTTGTGTCATTTTTTCCATACTGAAATTAATTCTCCTTTCTAAATTTTCATATTGTTGTAACCTTCTTTCAAACCTATAATTGTGTTGGGGAAAGGAGGTGTATTTAGATGGGTGTTACTAAAGAACAATTGGAATCCATAATCATGGATAAAAGCGACAAAATTCGTCGTGCTCTTTTAGAAGAATTCAAGCAAAAATGTAATTTGAACGATCCGGAAGCTGATGGAGATTATCTATTCCGCGAATTTTGCTTTACATTTCCAGTTGAATTTTCAAAAAATCTGATTTACAGTGTCTTGTCTGAAGTATTAGATATTGAGTAGTGGTCTATTTGCTTGTTGAGCATCGTTTATACCTTTTAATAGCAACTGATTATCAGTTATCGGCACTTTACCAATATCAACGTTTCCAGATTCTATTTTCGAGCTTTCAACAACGATTCCATCGTTTGTAAATTTGAATGTGATATCAATTGTGACATCTAACTTTTGGTTAGGTGTCTTTTTTTCTGTTTCCATTTCTTTCACTTCCTTTTTCACGTTTTTATAAAGAAGACTAGTAATCCATATTTGCTCTAGCTGAAAGCAACTCAGTTAGAGCTTTTATTTTTTCAGTTACTGGGTCTTCTTTTGCATCTATAATGAGTTGAATGATTAATTCATCTAACTCATTTAAGACTTCTGGTGCGATTGTGTTCATTTCGCTTCTTCCTTTCTATATAAATCTTTTTAATTTGTCTGAGATAACTACTAAATCTGAATCGTCCAGTGTTAATTGGTCGGCTTTTTGTTTTAATCTTTCATCAACAGCTTGATTTAATTCGTGCCATTCTCTTTTTGTAAATTTGCTTCTGAATTCTAGAAACTCTTTGATTGTCATTTCTTTATCCATTCTGATTCCTCCTTTCTATATTGCTCTCCAATCCACTCAAGCCTATAATTACTTTGGAAAGGAGGTGTTATTTATGAACAAATTTACGGAACAATATTTAAAAAATATGGAAATAATCAATCGTGCTTATTCCATTTCTCTCAATTCTCAACAACAAACTTTTAAAACTGATGTTTTTGAGAAAATGCAACATATGGCTGATTCGTATACTAAAATGATTCAAAAATCGTATGCTCCTACTGTTAAGTTAGCTCAACAAATTCATTCAAATTTCACGTATTATTCAGACCCAACATTCAACATCAAAAGACAAATGGAATTTACACAGTTTTATACGCAACAAGCTGTGATTTGGTCTGAATTCGACAGCGATGTACACGAAATGGTGAACAAAATTGATTCTGCTTGCTTTAATTTATCTTTAGTGGAAGATGATAAGTTAAAAGAAATAGTTACAGTCCAAAACGACTCTTTTGTTAATAAATTCAAATTTTTGATAGATACGAAATGGCATATTGAACAAATATGTTC
>CAMYBO010000186.1 GCA_947254045.1 uncultured Granulicatella sp.
AATATCTTTCTGGTACTTTTAGAACGGCACAAATTTTCTTCAAATCTTCTTTTGAATTATTTATCAATACTATTTTTTAAACAAGAGCTTTTATAAATTCATCTGCAACACGTTCAACACTTTCATATCCTTCAGTTGCAACTTTAGCAGAAAGTGCACTACCTATACCAACTGCACAAGCTCCTGCATCTCTCCATTCTTTTACATTTGATGCTGAAACACCACCAGAAGGCATTAAATCAACATTAGGAATCGGACCATGAATCGCTTTTATAAACTCTTTTCCAATAGTTCCTCCAGGGAATAATTTAACAATTTTAGCACCAGCATTAATAGCATTAACAACTTCTGTTACTGTTCCACACCCTGGAGAGTATTCAACATTATTTTTGACAGCATATTTTGCCAATTCCTCTGAAAAATGTGGACTCACTAAAAATTTTGCACCAGCATTTGTTGCTAAAGTTGCATGCTCTAAATTCATTACAGTTCCTGCACCAACGATTACATTTTTATCATCTTTAAATTCTTCAATCAATTCCTTGATAACTTCATCTGCCTTTGGTGTTGAAAAAGTAATTTCAATATTATAAATACCACCTTTAATCGAGTGACGTGCTATATTTTTTGCATCTTCTTTATCTTTTCCTCTAATAACCGCAAAGAAATAGTTTTCTTTTAATTGTTCAACTAACATACTTGATTCGCCTCCAAAAAATTGTATGTTTCTTCTAAATTTCTGAATAATCCCAGACATTGTTCATGCTCGAGTTTTAATTGATTCTGAAATAAAAGTTCACTTACTAAACAAACATCGATCCCCGCTGCCACCGCAGCAGTTGCTCCAACTATTGTGTCTTCAAAAGCAATTGCTTCTTCTGAATTAGTATTAAAACAATCTAACGCTGCTAAATAGATATCTGGTTCTGGTTTAAGTTTTTTTACCTGATCCGCACAAATAATAGCATCAAAAACATCACAAGCATTATTATTAGAAAGTAATTCATCGATTCTCTTTTTAGTAGAAGATGAAGCTAAAATCAACTTAAATCCTTTCTCTTTTAAAATTTCAGCAAATTCTTTAGCAAACTTTCCTAATTTAATTTCACTATTTTTTAATTTTTCCAGATAATATTTTTCACGAACTTCACGAATTTTTTTTGCTAATTCTTGATCTTTCAACAAATTAATAATTTTCTTATCATTAGAGGAAGAACTTTGACCCGTTAAAGAATCAACAAATCCTTCTGGAATGCTTACTCCGTATTTCTTAAAACCTTTACTCCATCCCTCAGCATAAATACGTTCCGAATCCACAAATAAACCATCCATATCAAAAATTGCAACTCGTTTAGGCATACAAAACCTCCTAAAAGTCGTCGTCTTCGTCAGTTGCTTCAACGACTGATTTTTCCCATACATAATCATCAGAAATTGTATAATTTTTTAATTCCCTTACTGCATCTTCTAAATCACTACCAAGTAATTGTTGGTTAATGCCTTCAAGCACCATTGGTAAACTTGCTCCAGCAATTAATCGAATATTCTTAGCACGACTTCCATCTAATTTATTTACAGAAAGTACCGATTGGTTATATGGAGAAGCGCTTAATAAGTCAGAAAAAATTATTATTGATTCATTTTCATCGTAACTTACTAATGTTTCGTATATTTTTTCTCCAAAAGCTTCTACAGATTCACCTGAGTGCAACCCTATCGTTATGACTCCTTTTACATCACCAAAAATCACTTCAGCTGCATCTTTAAATCCAGCAGCTAATTCACCATGCGTTACAATTAAAATTTGCATTATAGCTCCTCCAATATAGTTTCTATCTTTTGACGTTGACTTATCAAAGTATAACTGTCTATTTTTTTAAATAATAATACTTTTCTAGGATTTTCTATTTTTGGATATAACTTCATTATTTTACGATTTGCTATTTCGTGGAAGAATTCTTTTAAAACTAAATCCTCATTTACTCCAACAGAATCTAACTCTACAATTTGAGCTTTTTGTTTTACACTAGTGCAAAGAATTGCTAGTCCAACATAATTTGTACATCCACCATCAACAATAGCAAAAGCTATATTTTTATTATTTTTATATTTTTCAAGTAAACTCAACACCTCAATAACGGATGAAGTATTTCTGACTTGTGTCCTACTAGAAGCTCTACCTTTGACAATTCCATCAAAAACATAAAAGAAAAATAGTGTAAAAACGGTCAAACTCGTTGTTAGTATCTTTCCTTCTAATACCTTCATTAGGAAAAAGAAAATCACTAATCCTATAATTAAAACAGCAATACTCTCAAAAGTAATTCGAGCCAGCGTATTTCGTTTATTCTTTTTTGTATCCGTGAAAGAATAATCTCCAAATGAAACAATTGGCGTATCGAAATACGTAGAAATAATTTTATCCGCATTAGAAATATCCCCAATATATATATTGTGATATTTTCTTTTTTTCTCCTCTATTTCTATAACATTGATATCATCTCGAATTGTTAAAACA